>JANXZB010000125.1 GCA_025355765.1 Actinomycetes bacterium | reverse complement strand
TGAAATGATCGATCTATTTGCAGGCGTCGCGAAATATTGTGATCTCACAATTCCAATAGGCCATAAAGTTCCGATAGCCATTATTGGCGCAGGCGGCATAGTTGATGGGGCACATCTTCCTGCATACGCAAAGGCTGGCTTAACCGTCGTCGGAATCACTGACGTCGATCAGGCAAAGGCGCAGGATGTGGCAAGCCGACATGGAATCCCCAAGGTGTACAAGGACATTGATGAACTACTAGCAGATGGCAATTCTAGAATTGTGGATATCGCTGTTCCGTCAGTTGCTCAACCCGAAATTTTTCTAAAAGTGGCGAATGCTGGGCGCGATATCCTCGCCCAAAAACCAATGGCAAGCACCGTTGCTGATGGTTTGCGAATGGCCGAGGCAGTCACTGCAAATCGCATTGTGGCGGCCGTGAATCATCAATTGCGTTTCGAGGAAGGCATGGCGGCGGCGCACAAGATGGTGGAATTAGGTTGGGTCGGCACAGTCACCAACATGACTTTCCACGTGAATCTCGTGACGCCGTGGGAGATGTGGCCCTGGGCGAAGGAACTCGACAGACTCGAAATCATGTTGCACTCAATTCATTATCACGATGTTGTGAGATGGTTTCTAGGCGAACCGAAGAGCGTTTTTTGTGCGGCCGGTCGTACAAAGGATCAGTATCCAAAGGGCGAGACTCGAACAATTTCGACCTACGTGTATGAAAATGGCGTGACCGCGTTGGTGCATGCAAACCACATCAATCGCGGCGAAGATAATTATGCGGAATATCGAATTGATGGTGACCAGGGATCTATTCGCGGAACCATGGGTCTTCTTTATGACTACCCAGTCGGGAGAGTCGATACGCTTGAAGTCAATTCAAAAGTTGCTGGAACAGATGGCTGGACGCCTTATCCCGTTACGACCAGATGGTTTCCAGATGCTTTTATTGGCACTATGGGGTCGGTCATGAATGCCATTGCAACAGGTGCGCCTCTTCGATCATCGGTGTCCGATACGGTTGGAACTTTAAAACTTGTGGAGGCACTCTATCGATCGATGGATTCGGGTCTTGCTGTAAAACTCTAGGCTGAGTAGTCGATGACCGTTGACTTAATTTCCCCGATACCCTCGATACCAGAATGTATTACTTGACCAACACTTAAGTATTTTGTTGGATTGAAAGCCATTCCAACTCCTTGAGGAGTTCCAGTGTTGATGACGTCGCCCGGGAAGAGTTCCATGAATTGACTCAAGTACCACACGATGTGAGTGATGCCGAATAGAAGGTCGCTGGTACGTGAATCTTGACGCGCTTCACCATCGACATTGCACCAAAGGCGTAAATCGTTCGGATTGATTTCGTCGCCTGTCACGATGAGCGGACCCATCGGATTGAAATTTGGAAATGACTTGCCTTTAACCCACTGGCCGGACCTATCCAACTGCCAGTGTCGCTCTGAGATGTCTTGGGAAATGGAGTAGCCCAGAATGTAATCGGGCGAGTTGGATGGATCATTCAAGTAGAGCGCACGCTTTCCGATAACAACTGCCAATTCCACTTCATAGTCGGTAGCGGTGCTATTCGGCGGGATTACGACATCGTCATTTGGCCCTATGAAAGAGTCTGGTGCCTTCATAAATATGACTGGCTCATCTGGTGTCTTGGCATTGGTTTCGCGAATATGGCCCACGTAGTTCAATCCGACGCAGATAAGTTTGGTCGGTCTAGTGAGCGGCGCACCGATCCGACCTTGACCAAACGAGACTCTCGGCAGGGACGACAGATCCGAACTCTGAACTCGCGCAAAACCACCATTTTCAAGGGTTTCTCGGCTCCAATCTTGGATTATGGAATCGACAAATATTGCATCGTCTCCTTGCACGACGACCGGACGCTCGGAACCGACGGCGCCAACACGAGCTATCTTCATTTGTGATCCCTTTATCTATTTGGGGAGGTGGCCTAGGCCCTGATGTGTAGCGAGAATTTTCACGTGCTTGGGTTCGAGTTCTTCCAAAGTTGAAACGCCGAGAAGTTTCATATGTCGGATCATCTGCGTCTGCAAGATGGTGAGAGCGCGCTCAACACCTTGCTGGCCGCCGGCCATAAGGCCATAGAGATACGCACGACCTACGTACGTGAATTGTGCACCAAGGGCTATTGCGGCCAGAGCATCGGCTCCGTGCATGATGCCAGTGTCTAGATGAACTTCGAGATCGCTGCCAACTTCTTTCTTTACTTCGGCAAGCAGATGCAACGGAATTGGCGCTCGATCTAATTGACGTCCTCCGTGATTGGAAAGCAAGATCGCGTCGGCCCCGTGTTTCGCAGCGAGTTTGGCATCCTCAACAGTCTGAATTCCCTTGATGGTCAAAGTGCCATTCCATTGTTCTCGAATCCACTTTAAGTCTTCAAAGGTCATGGTCGGATCGAACATGTAATCCAGGAGTTCTCCGACAGTTCCATTCCAACTTTTCATCGAAGCAAAAGTGATTGGTGGAGTTGTCAGGAAGTTCCACCACCACTCAGGTCTTGGAATCGCATCGAGGATTGTTTTCGCGGAGAGGCGGGGAGGAACAGTCATCCCGTTTCGCATATCGCGCAATCTTGCACCAGCTGCTGGTACGTCGACAGTGAGCATCAGGTTCTTCACTCCGGCATCTTGCGCTCGCTTGACCAGAGCCATACTTCCATCACGGTCTTTCCACATATACAACTGAAACCAGTTGGTCCCTTGAGGAGAGGCTTTGATGACGTCTTCAATTGACGTTGTTCCGAGAGTCGAAAGAGTGAAGGGGATTCCGAATTTTTCCGCTGCTCTTGCACCGGCAATCTCGCCCTCTGAATGCATCATGCGCGTGAACCCTGTTGGTGAAATGCCAATCGGCATAAGAAATTCGTTACCTAGTGAAATTCGACGCGTCGAAGCCGCCGAAACATTGTGCAAAATGTTGGGGCGGAATTCGAGGTCAAGAAATGCTTGTCTTGCGCGCTCCAAGGTCACTTCCGATTCTGCTGAACCATCGGTGTAATCAAAAGGTCCCTGAGGCGTGCGCCGTTTAGCGATGTCACGCAGATCCCAAATTGTCAGGGCCGCCGCCAACCTGCGTTCTCGCCCCCCGGAAGCTGAAGAACCGAACTTTAGTAGCGGGGAAAGCTCATTCCACCGAGGGAATTGACGCTTAAAATTGGGGTTCGACACGGCTCTCCTTTCGAGGGTCGCCCGAAATCATATACGATTTCAGTGCCCGTCAGGAACCCTCCCTTTTTTAGAAGAAGTACCGTTTAAACAGGTAGATGGATGCCCCAATACCCACGGTCATTACCAACCCGCGATAGAAATTGGGAGACACTTTCGTCGACCACCTACCACCGAGGCCCCCGCCGATGCTTGATCCGAGGAACAAGGCCAATGCAATCATCCAGTGCACGCGTCCGCTAAAGAGGTAGACGATATTTGAAGCGGTGCTTGGTATTCCAACGATGATGTTCTTGGCCGCATTCATAACGTCAGGTTTTCTTGGATTGCGAGCCAGCGATGCGATGACCATGACTCCCTGCCCAGGTCCAAAATAGCCGCAGTAGAGGCCACTTGCTGCGATGCCGACCGCCTCGACCGTTTCGTTCCGCTTACCTACTGCGGGCCTTGTTGGCAGAAGCATTGTCAGCGTTGCGCCCAGCAAGAGAAAAGGAACGATGTGTTCGAATACGTGCGGCGGAAATGCAAGGAGAAGCCCTGCACCAATGAGGGATCCGATTACCGAGATGGTGATGAGAAATTTATAAGTTTTGATCAGATCCCAGATTTTGTACTTACTCGTCCGAATAGCCACAAAATTGGCGCTAGTAGTTCCGATGGCATTGGTGATGGTGGCATCAAGGGGATGGAGGCCCAGTGCGAGCAGGACGGGGTAGGAGATGATGGAGGCGCCACCGGCCATTCCGTTGATTGTTCCAACGACGATGCCGGCCACGGCCGCGACCACAAAACTCAGCATTCTTGAGCCCTCTCCGAGAGTTAGGAGCCTACCTTTTTAGATTAGACTCCCTTGTATTGAAGGCTCAATTTGAGAAGGAGTAGAGATGGCAAACAAGGAACAGAAGAGCAATGCGAATACAAAGAAAGAAGCAAAGCTTACGCTAAAAGAGAAGCGCGCTAAGAAGCAGGAGAAGAAAGAGAAGAACAAGTAAGTCCGAAGTCCTAGTCGTTATCCGATGACTGTTCGGATGAGCTAGGTGATGGGAAAGCCGTGGGCGACCTAGTCGTTTTAGACGACTCAGGGGTCTTCTGGCCCTCACTATCCGTATGTTCCTTGTCGGCCTTGGGGCTCGGCGCAGGCGTGACTATTGGCGAAATGATTATCGAAGAAGAATCCTCAGAGTTGGACGATTGATTCGCATCTGAACTGGATTTCCCATCTTTGCCGCTCTTGCCATCCTTGGAATTGTTGTCCTTGCCTTCACCTGAATGCTTTGCCTCGGGCGTAAGCACGTTTGGAATCGGCGGGAATGGCACGTTGAGCCAAACACCATCGGAGCCTTCATTGTTATTGGATGAAGAGTCTCCCCCGCCAGTTGGCGCAGGGGTCAGACCAGGAATCTGAGGCGTAGCCGATCTGTTATCAACTGGTTCAGTATTACCGCCGGTGACAACATTGCTCACCGCGCCTGCAACTCCCTTGACGAACTTCGCAGTCTGGTGGCCGATATTTACGATTGGCGCCGGTCCGATGCCAGTTACAGCGGCAGCGGCCAACGAGGCAGAAGCCAATATTCCGACCACAATCACTGAAGTGACGACGGTGCGGCGTGGCTTGGTTGATTTAACGGGAAGCAGTGGAATTGGCTGAGTGATCCCCGATGGCAACACAGGAGGGATCGATGTCGGTGGAAGCTCGGTGACATGGGCCAAAAGATTCAATGCGCTGCGAAGGTGCTCGAACTCAGAGCGGCCACCGGATTTGAGGTGGGAAATTAACTCCTCGCTCTGCTCCTCGGAAAATTCTCCGTTATTGCTCATCGACCGTCACCTCCCTTCGTCAACATCTCATTTAACTGCTTCAAGCCTCTATGGGTGAGAACGCGAACATTGCCCTGGGTCTTGCCAACAATTTCTGCCACTTCACTGGCATCAAGGTCGCCCACGA
Source organism: Actinomycetes bacterium (assembly GCA_025355765.1). GTDB lineage: Bacteria > Actinomycetota > Actinomycetes > Nanopelagicales > Nanopelagicaceae > QYPT01. Next base: position 8,187 of record JANXZB010000125.1, on the reverse strand, counting down.
CGCGGAGCATGATGACTTCGGCATACTCCTGGGGCAGGCGCTTCACCAGATCCATGACTTCTACCATCGTCGAGTTCTCCCCGATCCAGTCTGATTCATCCAGCTCCACGCTTGTTCCGCCGCGTGCCTTCTTTCTTGCCAAGTCTGTCGCGGCATTACGGGCAATTGTGTAGATCCAGCCCTTGAATGCCTTTGAATCACCTTGGAAACTTTTGATAGAGGTTGCAATCTTGATCCAGACTTCCGAACAGAGATCCTCTGGCTCGTTGGTGAACATGGCCAGGTATCGGACCATTCGCGGTTGATAGTTGCGCCAAAGGAGGGTGAACGCCGAATCGCTTCCACGTATCGCCTCCTCTACTAGTTGATCGAAATCGAGCGCGTCAACCAGAGCATCAGTGGATTTTTCACTTTGCTCTGACGATGGACTGCGATTTTCTGGCATTGACTCCTAATCGGTGATCACCACAGAGGCTAACCTTGGTCAGCCTCTGGGCGCACAATACCTTCGTATTAATCCTGCGAATCTTCTGAGGAGTGGTCAGAGTGGTCTGCGTCATCATTGGACTTGGCGTGGGGCTTGGTGATCCATGAAGGAGTGGTAGGCGGGGTACCTGGGCTCGCTGGGGGAATCACAGGGCTGACTGAGCCGTTGCCCGCAGGCAGGAAGTCATCGTCGCCGACACCATCATCCGAGACTCCCGGTTCGTCGTCGAAATTGCTCGTCGCAGTAGCAGTGTCAAAGTGGGTCATCAGCCTGGATGGATCAAAGTCGATATGTGGGGTCGCCGTTGTCGTATCGAAGTGAAAGCTTGGGGTGGCCGTAGAGGTATCAATCGTCAGTACGCCGCCTTGATTGTTCAAGCCGATTGGGGCAACAGAGTCGATGTGGTTGTATTCACCCATCCTTCGGTGTGAACCGCCCTCGGCCGAGGCAATGGTTGAACTGGACAAGGCAAGTACCACGACGACCGCAACGCTTAGATGGCCCTTGTTCATGGGGACTCCTCCTAGAATTGGTAACTATGGGATATAACGAAGAGAAAGCCTCCAGCGTTACAGCAAAGTCAAAGTTTCCGCGTGAGGCCTTCTCCGACGTCCTCGGGGCAAATGTGAACTTTGCCGCCGACTTCCAGGGAAGTGCCCTCACCGGAACCGCCGTCAAAGGTCTGGCAATAATCACCTGCATGGATTCGCGGGTGAATCCTTTGGTGGTTGTCGGGATGAATGCCGGAGATGCCAAGATTTTGCGTAATGCTGGCGCTCGCGTTACCGAGGATGTGCTTCGAACTCTGGTTCTGGCCACCTACCTGCTCGGGGTCGATCGCATCCTGGTCATGCCCCACACCGATTGCAGGATGGCCCAGAGCGAAGAGGCCGACATACACAAGACGATCGCCGAGCAGTACGGGGTGGATACGCGAAGTCTGGAATTTCGGACCGTCTCAGATCAGAGAAAAGCACTCATTACCGATGTCATCCGTATCCGTTCATACCCACTGCTGCGTGACGGTGTCACGGTGGGCGGTGCAATTTATAACGTAACGACCGGAGCCTTAGAACCCTTGGATTGCTAAGGGAATGAAACTCCGCCTCATCATTGGTATTGCCAATCTCTTCGGAGCCATTTCGCGGATTACTAAGCGTGGCAGCGGAGTGATGGTCACAGGTCGCATCATTTTGAAAATGCAACCGAACGCGGTATCGGCGCTGTCGAGAAACCGAAAAGTGATCTTGATTTCTGGAACAAACGGAAAGACCACCACAACCTCCCTCATCTTTTCTGCGCTCACGGTTAAGAATCGGGTAGTCAGTAATTACACCGGCGCCAACCTTTTCGCCGGTCTCGCAGCAGCACTGAGCAAGAATCTGTCGGCACCGATGGCGGCCCTCGAGGTCGATGAGATGGTCATGCCGTGGGCGATCAAGCAGACCAATCCCGAGATAGTGGTTCTGCTCAATCTCGGGCGAGATCAACTCGATCGATTATCGGAAGTTCGATTCGTCGCGCAAAAATGGAAAGACGCGCTCGCCGAACTTCCAAAGCAGTGCCAAATACTTGCCGATGCCGATGATCCCTTCGTTGTATGGGCCGCCCTCGATTGGCAGAACGTTCTCTGGTTTAGCAGCGGTGCTCTTGGTCATATTGACGCATCGACGTGTCCTTCTTGCGGAATCGTCCTTGACTGGAGTCCGGACGGGGCGCATTACTCATGCACATGTGGATTTGAGAAGCCTGTTGCGCAATGGGTGTTGACTGGCGATGAGTTACGCGGTCCGCAAGGCCAGAATGTGAAAGTCGTTAGTGGTATTCCCGGTCGCGCCGCTCTTTCCAATGCCGCCCGCGCCATTGTTACCGCTTCATATTTCGGAGTGTCACTCCAAGACTCCTCAATTGCAATCGCGAAGGTAACAAGTGTTGATGGAAGGTTTGGAAAGTTAAAAATCGGCAATACAGATTTTCGTCTCATGCTGTCTAAGAATCCCGCAAGTTGGCGTGAAACCCTCGCTACGAGCGCGGCAGGTCCCACATGCGTCCTTCTCGTAGTAAATGCAAATACGCAAGATGGCAAGGACACTTCTTGGCTCTGGGATGTGGACTTCACCCCACTCACGCAGCGATACGTGGTTGTAACAGGTGATCGACGACTCGATGTGTCGGCTCGACTCACTGTGAATGAGATTGCCCATCACGTAGTTGCAAACGAAAGTGCGGCAGCGATTCTCCTGGGAGAGGTGGAAGCCGATCTCATCGCCTCCTATACCGCTTTTCATCGCTTGGCTAAGTCGGTGACGACATGACTTTTACGATTGTTCATTTGCTTCCCGAGTTACTTGGAACATACGGTGACCGAGGAAATGTGGAGATACTCAGTTGGCGACTGCGAGCACGCGAAGTTCCACATGAAGTCTTGAAGATTGGTGTTAGTGATTCGATTCCCACTTCGGCCGATTTGTATCTCATTGGTGGCGGCGAAGACGATGCCCAGATTGCCGCCCTTGAGATCTTGGGAAAGAATAATTTGCTCCAGAAAGTTTTGGATAGTGGCGCTCACATTTTCGCGGTCTGTGCAGGTTTTCAAATTCTTGGAACACAATTTCCTGCAAGCGGTGACCGAATAATCCAGGGCCTTGGTCTCATTGGCGTAGAGACTGTCTCGGCCAGGCATCGCTCGGTCGGAGAACTACTGTCTCGACCAACTGCGCCAATCGAGATGCTGACAGGCTTTGAAAATCACGGAGGGCAGACCCGCTTCTTAGATGAACTACAACCATTAGGGCATGTTGTTTCAGGAATTGGGAACGGCCAGGGAAGCAATGTGGATGGACTGGTGACACCGCAGATCGTGGCAACATACATGCATGGTCCGGCCTTCGCCAGAAATCCCGAATTGGCCGATTGGATTCTGAGCAGAAAATTAGGTTCGCTGCCCTCTCTATCAGCCCCGGTTTTCAATCAACTGCACGACGAGAGAGTTTCGAAGGCTAAGTAATCCTTGCCCGCCTCACCGGAACTCGCGTGATCGGTGGCGTCAGATCGCTAAGGAAATCCTTGATGACCGCCTGAACCAATTCCGGTTTCTCTTTGATCAGGAAATGCGATGTACCTGGAACAATGGCAAGTTGGCCCTGCGGAATTGCTTCGTACATCGAGGTAATGTGGGAAAAACTGAAATTCTCATCATCACTTGCCATGATTAAAGTCGGGCAGCTGATCTTGGCGAGATCCTGCGTTGAAAGAGTCGGCTCTGTGTTCCAGATTTTCCACATGCGCTCAACCTTCGAATCAAGTGCATCGGGGGCATCAGGTGAACGTTCAGCATGTTCTAACCGATCCTCTTCTGAGACTTCCCACAGGTCAATCGGCTCGCCTCCGCTTTCGTAGTGGTAATTGGCACCGATGGCTACGACTGAGCGCACGAGATCTGGTCGTTGGATGGCAACCATCAGCGAGATGATTGCGCCATCGCTCCAACCGATCAAGTGAGCTGGTTCTTTTACTGTGTCTTCTAGATAGGCGATTGCCTCTTTTGTCTGGAAGGCGAAGTGCAAACTCCCCACCTGGTCTCCGGTGCGACCTTGCCCAGTCCGGTCGTAGGCAAATACGTGGAAGGAACTCTCCACTGCCGGCAATAGGTATCTATCCCAGTCTTCCGTGGCGCTTAATCCGCCGTGGAGCAGTACAACGGCTTGGCCATTATTGGGCCATTCGAGATTCCATATCTCGTGACCTCGTAGATTTATGTAATCGCCCATTTATTGCGAATCCATGATGTGGCGGTTGCCGCGGTCAAAGGTTAAGTAGTTCCACATCCAGTCGGTCATGGTTAAGACTTTATTGCGTCCGCCTAATAAATAGAAAAGATGCAGGAATAGCCAGGCAAACCAGGCAGGTGCGCCGACTAGCCTCAACTTCTTCACCTCAACGACGGCTTTGGCTCGCCCGATTGTTGCCATGGAGCCCTTGTCTTTGTAGGCAAAGGGCAGAAGATCCTCACCCTTGATGACCCTTGCAATCTGCTTTGCGACAAAGGTGCCTTGTTGCATGGCAACGGGGGCGACCATAGGCAGAAATCGGCCATCTTTGCCCTTTGCCCCAGCGATATCTCCGATAGCCCAGAAGTTGGGGTAGTTCTTCACCTGCAACGTTGGTTCCACATCAATTCTTGTCCCAACGATGGGAAGCGAGAGGTTCTGGGCCAAGGGTTGGCCCTGCACGCCGGCAGCCCAGATCGTGACCTCAGATGGGATCTCATCACCATTTTTTAGCAATATCTTTCGTGGCGTTAATTCCGCAACAGCAGTCTCCGTCAGAACTTTGACTCCGAGTTTTTCTAGATCCTTCTTTGTTCGCGCTGATAAGGACTTCGAAAAACTTGGCAGCAAGCGCGGTCCGGCTTCGATGAGGTAAATATCAATATGTTCTGCTGCGTGCGCTTGGTCAGAGGTGAGCGGACCTCGCACAAGTTCGGCGAAGGCGCCGGCCATTTCAACTCCAGTCGGACCGCCGCCAACAATTGAGATGGAAAGACGAGTCTCATCCTGGAAGCGACAGAGGTCTTCGAATCGACGCATCACTTCCGTACGGATGTTGATTGCTTCGGCCACGCTCTTCATTCCAAGGGCGTGTTCTGTTACCCCTTTGATCCCAAAATCTGCCGTCGCCGAACCAAGTGCCACGATGAGGTGGTCGAACGTGAGAACTTCGCTGCTATCCAGTTTTACTTCTTTGTTCCGGTGATCCACCGATATCGGTGAGCCCATTCGAAATGCGATCGTGCTCTTTCGAAGTGCCCCTCGGATAGGATATGCAACATGGTCTGCTGCAAGCCCCGCCGTCGCAACTTGATAAAGAAGCGGTGAGAAAGTTTGAAAATTGTGGCGATCGACAAGAGTCACCTCGGCGGTATCAGCCAACGCCCTCGCTGCGTTTAGGCCACCGAAGCCAGCACCGAGAATTACGACCTTAGGTTTTGTAATGACAGGGACTCCTTATTTGATCGCTAGAGCCCTAAGTCTAATCTTCAAAGGGAAACGCGGCTGACCAATATGACAACGTCAGTGAGGGCAAGGACCATCACTAACGGGAAACTAAATTTCGCAGGCGTGATAAATAGAAGCAGGACCGCAATAACACTTATGGGAACTGGTATCCAAAGATGCGAGTGACTGGCAAGAATGACCGAGACGATCAGCAGCACAGTCCCCGCCACCAACAAGCTGGCTCTGGTACCTATGCGTTGCGGCAGTCCACGAAGACCAGCCTTACGATCTTGATCCATATCTTTCACAACGTTGGCAAAGTGAGCAGCAAGACCGAAGAGTGCACCGAGTGACATTAACCAAATCGGAACGACGTGATTTTTGCTGAGTGCAATCGCGCTTGGGAATGCACCAAAGGCAATGATGTATGGCAGTGGAGATAAAACTGATTTTTTAAAGTAGAAGTTATATGCAATACCGCAACTGACTGCGAGCAGATGCAGAGAACCTCCGCGTAATCCAAATGGCCCCAGCAGGGAAAGAAGTATGCACGCCACAAGTGCGACACCAGTTGCCGTTGCAACGGTTCTGACGGATATTGTTCCATTTGCCAGGGGCTTGTTTTTTCGACCTTGTTCTCGATCACTCTCTCGATCCACTAGGTCATTGGTCCAACCTATGCAGAGTTGACCTGTGAAAATTGTCAGAGCGATCCCAAGGGCTTTCCAGATCGATCCGGAGGAATTGGCCATGAGGAATCCGGTCAGCGTGACAAAGGCGGTTGGCCCAAGGTGCGAGGTACGCAGGAGACGCATGCGGAGATTCTGCCGTGTCATGGCACACTTGTAACCATGCATGAGTTCACGTCGGAGGTGGAAGACCTCGCAAAGGAAGTTCTCTCTTACAGTCTTTACCGTTTGAAGACTGATCCGCCTCTCGATGGTCCGCGCTCTGCCGCTGATCTCTTCATGGAGGTCGGCAACACGATTACTGCAAAAGGCCTAGGCGGGCATGAGGCCCTGGATGTATTTAAGAGCGTCCTTGCCAAGGCTTGTATCTCCACGGATCATCCGCGCAACCTTGCCTTTATTCCTTCGGCCCCAAGTGAATACGCGAACCTCTTCGATCTTGTTGTTGGTGCCAGTGCGCTTTATGGTGGCTCGTGGCAGGAAGGATCAGGCGCAGTTTTCGCCGAAAATCAAGCGCTTCGCTGGTTATCTGATTTAGCAGGATTGCCGCAGAGTTCTGGTGGGGTCTTTGTCCAAGGCGGCACTATTGGAAATCTTTCAGCACTCGTGGTTGCACGCGCACAAGCCCGCAAGCAGTGGCCGCAGGCGACTCGATGGGCAATAGCTTGCAGCCACGAGGCGCACTCTTCGATCTCATCGGCTGCGCAGGTCATGGATGTAGATGTGCTGGCAATAGCACCGGATGAAAATGGAAAACTGCGCGGCATTGATGTCGCTCGCGAGGTCGACAGATTCCATGAATCACAAGGCGCACGTGTCTTTGCGGTGGTTGCTACAGCTGGCACAACGAACTTGGGAACAATCGATGATCTCGTCTCGGTCGGCAATGCCGCCAAGGACCGCGATCTCTGGTTTCACGTTGACGGTGCCTACGGGCTTGCTGCCCTCTGTGCGCCATCTCAAAAGCCGAAGTTTGCAGGCATTGAACTCTCGGATTCATTTATCGTCGATCCGCATAAGTGGCTCTTTGCCCCATTTGATGCGTGTGCCCTTGTTTATCGCCAGCCGGAATTGGCCAAGGAAGTCCATACCCAGCACGCCTCGTATTTGGAGACCTTGCAAGATGACGCTTCATGGAATCCATCCGATTACGCAATTCACCTGACGCGGCGCACTCGTGGCCTTCCGTTCTGGTTCTCACTGGCGGCTCACGGCACCGATGCCTATGCCGAGGCCATTGAAAAGACGATTTCAGTGGCTCAGGAAGCCGCGACGCGAATCCGGGAGCACCCGCGCTTGGAATTGGTCCGAGACCCCGAACTCTCTGTCGTGGCATTCACCAGGCCCGGGTGGGAGGCAGCTGATTATCAAAAATGGAGCGATACCTTGCTCCACGATCAGATCGGGTTCATCCCACCGTCGGCCCATCACGGTGCGCCCATTCTCAGGTTCGCCATCGTCAACCCCTGGACCAAGGTCAGCGATATCGAGACCCTTCTGGCCACTCTCTAAATCCCTGCACAAGTGCCCCTTCTGCCTTAGGCTTGACCCATGGACAAGAGCGCACAAGACTTTTTGGCCCCTGCTCAGACCAGCGGACTCAGTGACCTTGAGGTGCGGATCCTGGACTTTGAGCGCAGTTGGTGGCGCTATGCCGGGGCCAAGGAGAGTGCCATCAAGGAGCTCTTCGATATGAGCGCACCTCGCTACTACCAGCTGCTCAATGACCTCATCGACCGCGAGGAGGCCCTTCTGGCCTCTCCCATGCTGGTCAAGCGGCTTCGCCGCCTTCGCGCAGCCCGCATGAGCGCCCGCTCCACCCGCTAGTTTTCCTGGATTTCCTCTACCCGCTCCACATTTGCCCGTATGCGTGGGCCTGCTCTAGATTTAGCGTTAGCACTCTAGGGGTGTGAGTGATAATTCACCCATAACGTAACTAAAGATCATAGGAGCGAAAACAACTATGGCAAAGCAGATTGCCTTTAACGAAGAGGCCCGTCGTGGCCTAGAACGT
>JANXZB010000137.1 GCA_025355765.1 Actinomycetes bacterium | reverse complement strand
GATCGCATCGGGATTGGACGAGCGCGATTCGCTCAACTTGCTCTGCAACCACTCCGGCAATAATTCGAGAGATCCAACGGGATTGATATTCCAGCGACCGGTCGCTTTAAGGCTGTCGACTGTATCGCCGATGATTGTCAGCAGAGCATCAAGTTCTTCCTGCGAGCGCTTGAAGTTCTCGGTAGATAGCAGCCAGATGGTGACAATTTTTACTTGCGCTTCCTCGCACCAGCCAAGGAATTCGATAATCTTCTGTGCTCCTGCTCGATGGCCATGCGCAGCGGAAATACGGCCCTGCTCGTCGGGATTCTCCTTGGCCCATCTGCGGTTGCCGTCGAGAATGACGCCTACGTGATGCGGGGTCTGGGTGAAATCGAGTGCCCGGACCAAGCGTCGCTCGTAAAGCGGATAAAGCACTGCTTTAACCGCCTTTCGCAAGGCATGTCCGCGCCGTCTCATTTACTGGAGGTCGTTTTTCTTCTTTGGCAGAAACATCTTCACTACCCGGCGCTCGGCGATCAATGAGGCAACCGGCAAGGTTCCGGCCAGGATGAATCCGAGCATTTTTGGAAGAGCCCACTTGGCTTTGATCGAAAGTTGGATAGCGGTGAGGACATAGATCGGATACAGGTAGCCGTGCGCAATGGGAATCCAGACCAACTTGCTATGAAGATTTGGATCGTGGCTCAACGCCTTGATAGGCACATAGACAAACCAGAGAAGCAAAGACATAACACCGGAAATGATCGCCATTACTCGGTATCGCTGAACGGTGCCATCGCTTGTGCGAGCCATATCTTCTCCTTGGGTTCCTAGATCTCATTGGGGGCAACTCTACGTTGGTAGAAGGGAAGGTAAAGCACCACCCCGGCCATAAACCACCAGATCACCACGTATGAGAGGTGCTGCCAGTAGAAACCAGGTATCCCTGATCGCGGCGCTGGGGGTGTGATCCTGGCTCGGTCTATTCTCTGGCCGTTCACGATTTCACTTTCGGCGATAACGTAGCCGTCATAGAGATCGCGCGATGTGTGAGAGACCACCAATGCACTATCCAACCGAGAAAGTACAGTCTTGGAAGATTGCGTGACGTCATCATTCTGGTGTGGCATAAGTTTTCCCGTTATCTGCACTAATTGCGTTTCGGAAACTGGATGAAGATCTCTCTGCGACCAGAGACCACGCACCACCAAGATCGCTCCGCCAGAATCGGTTGCTAGCAGGCCCGCTTCCCAAGTATCGGAATGACCGTTGCCATCGGCCTGGAAGGGCGCCTGAAAATCTGCGATGTAAGTTCCGCGAAATTGCACGTGCCGCAAGGTCGCCTTGGATGGGAGAGCAATGCGAGGCTGCGTGAGGGATTCAAGAGAGACAAGAGCGCTATCAACCACGACGGGTATCCGACTTTCCCGTGCCCGGTTCAACTGCCCAATCCCAAGACCCACGAAACTCGATGCAATAAGAAGGACTCCAAGAATTGAAAGGGCTCGTTGCAGATTACTGCGATTCATCTTCCTCGCGCTTCTTCATGCGGGTGTAGCGCTTGTAAAAACTGCGGAGCAGGAAGGCCACGGCGATAACGAGAGCCCCCACTGTGAGGGAACCCGAGGGACTCATTTCAACGTTCTGCGACATATGCGCTCCCATTCTCTGGAAGAATCATCCCATGTCCGAACTAGACCTCTCCGACCGCTACGGGCAAAGGCCCATGCGCTGGAAAGGCCTGGCCCTTGTTCTGCTGATAGTTGGCGGAGGATGGTTGATCTGGGCAGGGCTCCATCATTCGCGCCCTGCCATCTCTCCGACCCTGATCTCTTTCTCGATCCCCTCTGAGAAGGCTGTCAGCCTGCGCTATTCCATCGATCGGCGAGATGCCAATTCGGTCATCATCTGCACCCTTGTTGCCCACGATTTCGCCAAGAACGTGGTCGGCCAGATCGACGATACGTTCCCTGCGGGGGCTGCCCACGTGGAGAGAACCACGCTTATCCCTACTCGCTCGGCCGCTGTAAACGCCTCGATATCGCGTTGCAGGCCCAGTTCACAGTAATCTATGGCACTTATGAACACTCAAACCTGGCTGACCCAAGAGGCCGCCGACCGCCTACGCACAGAACTCGAATTCCTCGAGACCACTGGGCGCGTTGAGATCATCAAGAAAATTGAGGTTGCCCGCTCAGAGGGCGACCTGAAAGAGAACGGCGGCTACCACGCCGCGCGCGAGGAGCAGGGCAAGATGGAGGCGCGCATCCGCCAACTCAAGCACATGCTCGAGCACTCCCACATCGGTGCCCCTCCTGCCGGCGAAACAGGATCAGTCGGAGCCGGAATGGTCATCACCGTTGAAATTTCTGGAGAGACCATGAAGTTCCTGCTTGGATCTCGCGAAATCGCCAGCGGAGATCTGGATGTCTACAGCGAAAACTCCCCGCTGGGCGCTGCGGTACTCGGAAGGAAGATTGGCGAGACCGTTTCTTACATTGCACCCAATAAGCGCGAGATCACGGTCTCAATTCTAGAGGCCGAGTTCTACATCTAGTAATTACTTCTTTGCCGAGTTTGCATACGAACGGACACTCAGCGGGACAAATACCGCCATCACAAGCACCATGTAGACAAGTGACATGATCAATGGATGCGTGCTGGGGTAAGTACCTGCCGTCACCCCGAACTTGTTCGTCAATCCAAAGAGCTGCCGACAAGCCGCCACCATTGTGGATACCGGATTCCACTCCGCGAAATATTGGAGGGCCTTGGGCATCCCGGTTGTTGGCGCGAATGCATTCGATAGGAAGGTAAGTGGAAAAGTCACAAGGAAGCCGACGTTCTGCACAACTCGGGCGTCCTTAGCGGTGAGACCCACAAAGATCCCGATCCACGAAAGTGCATAACCGAATGCGAGCAGAAATACGAATGCGAGCATAACCTTGAGAAAACCAGAATGCGGTCGCCAACCTACGATGAATCCAGCCAGCCCCATCACAAGAAGGACGACAATATTTAGTGCGGAATCTCCCAAAGTTTTACCAATGACAAAGACCGAACGGGAAATCGGCAAGGACTGATATCGATCGATTAAACCCTTCTTCATGTCTTCGGCCACCCCAGATGCGGTTCCGGCCAGTGTGAATGCAACTGTCTGCACAAAGATGCCAGGCATAAGGAATTGAACATATCCGCCGGGCTGCCCGGACGTGATTGAACCACCAAAAACATATCGAAAGAGAATTACAAACATCACTGGTTGAATGGTTGAAAAGATCAACACTTCAGGCACCCGTATGAGCAACAGCAACTGCCTTTTTGTGATTACCCAGGCGTCAGATATGGCGTACTTCATTACCGACCTCGCTTCTTTGAGACATCATCAAGGGCTTCATCTTCGGCAACGTGCCCTGTTAGTGCCATAAAGACATCGTCCAGAGACGGTCGCTTGAGCGCGATATCGAGCGGGTGAATTCCGTCGGCATCCAGAGAGCGAAGAACTTCAATCAAGGCTCTCGCACCAGTACTAACGGGGGCCGAAATCTTGCGCAGCCCCTCATCAAATATCGGCTTGGCACCGCTTACTCGCCCGACCGCTTCGAGGGTAGCTGCCACATTGTGATGCTCAACGATGACCTCGAGTTGCTCGCCACCGACTTGCTTCTTCAACGCATCCGATGTTCCGCGGGCTATGACTTTGCCATGATCGATCACAACAATGTCATCGGCCAATTGATCGGCCTCCTCGAGATACTGCGTCGTAAGGAGGAGCGTCACTCCTCCCTTGACCAATTCTTCGATAACTTGCCACATTTCTTGTCGCCCACGTGGATCTAGACCAGTTGTCGGTTCGTCGAGGAAAAGTACCTTTGGCTGGACGATGAGAGAGGCCGCCAAATCAAGCCGGCGCCGCATACCCCCTGAGTACGTTTTAATCGGACGGCGCGCACTTTCTGCCAAGGAAAATTGTTCGAGTAATTCTTCGGCTCTTTTGACTGCCGCACTCTTACTCAAGTGGTAAAGCCGACCAAACATCACCAGGTTATCCCAGCCATTGAGGGTCTCATCGACTGCGGCGTACTGACCAGAGAGACCAATAATTTCGCGCACTTTGTCTGGATGCCGTATCACATCGAACCCACCGACCCTCGCACTGCCCGAATCAGGGGCCAGTAGCGTTGCTAATATGCGCACCACCGTGGTCTTCCCCGCCCCGTTAGGGCCAAGAACACTGAGCACGGTGCCCTCTTCGACATCTAGGCTTAGATCATCAAGGGCACGAACGTGTCCTTTTCTGTATGTTTTAACGAGATGCTCTGCGAGGACTGTTTTCACGGAGTAAAGTTACCTCTCTTCACCGACACACGATAGTGAATATTTTTCAGCTTTATTTGATGCGAAAGGTCGTTTATGTCTCAGAATTCTCCTCAAGCAGGCGGAGCTCCAGTAAGGGCACATACCCACAGAGAAATCATGATTATTTTGAGCGGCCTAATGACGGGCATGCTCCTTGCAGCACTTGATCAGACAATTGTCTCGACTGCACTGAAAACGATTGTCATCGATCTGCATGGACTCAAGGAATATACGTGGGTTGTAACCGCTTACTTGCTCACCTCTACTGCATCGACACCTCTCTACGGAAAGATCTCCGATCTTTACGGACGTCGCGTGGTCTTCCAATTCGCGATCGTGACATTCCTCGTAGGTTCACTGCTCGCCGGTCTCTCGCAGAACATGACCGAATTGATCGCCACCCGTGCACTACAGGGCCTTGGCGCAGGTGGCTTGATGGCTCTGACATTCGTCATCATTGGCGACATCGTTCCTCCCCGCGAGCGCGGCAGATATCAAGGGTATTTCGGAGCGGTATGGGGTCTGTCCTCAGTTGCAGGTCCATTGCTTGGCGGATTCTTCTCTGACCATCACACCATTCTCGGTGTCACCGGATGGCGTTGGATCTTCTACATCAACCTTCCCTTCGGCATTCTTGCTCTCGTCATCACCTCAGCCGTTCTTCACATTCCAAAGGTCAAACGCGAGCACTCCATCGATTACCTGGGTGCACTCCTGCTGGTTCTTGGTGTCACTTCCATTCTTCTTGCAATTGCTGTCTACGGACCCGAGTATGGCTGGGTCGACTCTAGAACTCTTATCTACCTTGCTGTGGGGATCGTTCTGGCCGTAGCCTTTGTCATCTGGGAGGAGAAGGCTAAAGAGCCGATCTTGCCGATGCGGCTATTTAAGAACCACACCTTCACACTGACTTCCCTTCTGGGCGCAGTTATAGGCGCTGGAATGTTCGGCGCGATCATCATGTTGCCTCTCTACCTACAAATCGTAAAGGGCAACTCGGCTACTTCTGCCGGCCTCAAGCTAATCCCATTAATGCTTGGCATCGTCAGCATGTCCATCTTCAGTGGAAAGCGAATCACCACCACCGGCAAATACAAGAAGTACCCAGTGCTCGGAACAGCGATCATGACGGTTGGCATATTGATGATGACTACTCTGACCCGGAGCACTCCTTACTGGCAACTCTCGATCTACGCAATCATCGTCGGTGCAGGACTTGGCTTGTCCATGCAGACCATTGTTATCGCACTTCAGAATGCAGTTGATTTCCATGACATGGGAGTTGCTACGAGTTCGAATACATTCTTCCGATCCTTGGGAAGCGTTTTCGGATCTGCAATCTTCGGTGCAGTCCTCAACAACCGGCTAACTCATTACATGGCAACGGGCTTCACCAACCTTGCACATACTAATCCGAATGTGATGGCCACCATCAATATCACACCAGCAGGCCTCACCAACATGATCGCAAATCCCAAAGGCGTTCCCGTGATCGTTCACAACACGGCGTTAGACGCCTACGTGAATGCTTTCCACATTGTCTTCTTTACTGCGGCGCCTATCACGGCCCTGGGTTTCCTTCTCGCGCTTCTGTTGCGCGAGATCCCACTTCGCACATCCCATGACTACGCAGCAGCGCGCGAAGAAGCGGCGGGCGAGGCTATTGGTTGAACCGATTTAGAGTACTTGCGGGGTTCCCTCGCGAAGTTAAAGTCCTTACCGCTGCGGCGTTCTTCGTAGCGGTGGGCTTTGGAATCATCGTCCCTGCGATGCCGCTCTTTGCGAAATCCTTCGGCGTAAGCAACTCTGCCGTCGGCCTGATCGTCTCGATGTTCGCCGTGGCAAGATTTTCAACGGGCATGTTCTCTGGCAAGTTCGTCGACAAATTCGGCGAACGTATTGTCTTTGCCGTCGGAATCTTTATTGTCTCCCTCTCTACACTTCTCTGCGCGATGTCACATAGTTATACGCAGTTGCTGATCTTCCGCACCGCTGGTGGCTTGGGTTCTTCCATGTTCTCCGTCGCCGCAAGTTCGATCATCATGAGGTCGGTCTCCGACGATCAACGCGGACGGGCGCAATCGGTCTACAACGGAAGTTTCCTCATCGGCGGTATCGCCGGGCCCGCAATCGGCGGCGTGTTGACCGCAATCTCCCTGCGCGCGCCCTTCTTCACTTACTCAATCACCTTGTTCCTGGCTGGAATTATCGGATTCTTCTTCCTCAGCAGCGGCAAGCACAACGCCAAACTAGAAAACACCAACGATGAGAGCACCACTCTTCGACAGGCACTTCGGATGCAGCCTTACCGCACCGCGTTGATCCTTGCCTTCGTAACAAACTGGATCCTGTTCGGAGTTCGCTCATCGATCCTGCCCTTGTTCGTTATTGAACAACTTCATTCGACCACCGCAATCATCGGACTCGGTTTCACCCTTTCGGCCTTATTCCAAGGGCTACTGCTTCTTCCCGCGGGAACACTCTCGGATCTACGCGGTCGACGATTGGCGCTAAGCATTGGCTCAACGGTTGTTCTGATTGGCTCCCTAATTCTGGTCTTCACCGTTCACCCGTGGATGTTTCTACTAGCAATGATCGTTACGGGCATCGGTGGAGCATTCCTTTCAACAACACCAGCAAACATCGTCGGAGATGTAATTCGCGGCAAGAGCGGGCAAGTCATTGCACTATGGCAGATGGCAGGGGATGCGGGCATGATCGTTGGACCTATTGCGGTGGGCTATTTATCGGACGCCTTCTCGTTTAGAACGGCGTTTATGGCAAGTACTGCCGTCTTCTC
>JANXZB010000098.1 GCA_025355765.1 Actinomycetes bacterium | reverse complement strand
GTAGATGGCATGCGCACACTCGGTTGGGCCTTGGCAGGAGCAGCGGGTGCCGCGGCCGGAATGCTGCAAACACCAGATGGCACTGGCGCACTCTCACCCGATTCACTCGAATTCAGTCTTCTGTTAGTTTTTGGTTTTATTGCTGCAGTCATCGGCGGACTTGAAAGTCTTGTCGGGGCAGTTATCGGCGGATTGCTTCTCGGCCTGGTTCTCGCATTTGTGTTGACGTACATCAGCGGCTCTCTTGTTTTTATCACGGCCTTTGGTCTTCTCATCATCGTTCTGCTCGTCAAGCCTGACGGACTCATCGGTTCGAGACGAGGTCGCCGTGCGTAAATTCATGGGGTCTTACTTTGGCCGACTAGGAAGTTTTGTTGTCCTGGGCATCCTGCTTTTCTTGGCTAGCAATCGCGTTGATGAACTCCGCGTTTATCAAGGCGCAACTGTTGCAATGTACATCGTTGCTATTGCCTCGTTGATATTGCTCACCGGCTACTCGGGACAAGTCTCATTGGGTCACGGCGCACTCCTTGCCATTGGTGGCTACGCGGCGGCTCTAGCGCGTATTCATCTCTCTGCTCCGATCTGGCTCTGTTTTGTTATCGCGGTGATTGCAACGGCGATGGCGGGCGCCGTTCTTGGCACTGCCGCAGCTCGACTTTCTGGACCGTACTTAGCAGGTAGCACCTTGGCCCTGGCAGTGGGTCTTCCTTCCATCGCCAATCAATTTCATATTCTCGGCGGCGAGCAAGGACTTCTCTTTGATGTGGGCGCTCCGCCTGCCAGTTTGGGCGCGGATTTTACGCAGTACAAATGGTTTTTCTGGATAGCCGCAGTGGTGGCACTCATCTCGATATGGTGGTTACAAAATATTCTCCGTTCCCGTTTTGGTCGAACCTGGAGGGCGGTTCGAAGCAATGAAGTTGCCGCCGAACTTGCCGGGATCCATGTGGGAAAGTCCAAGACCTTAGCGTTCACTGTGAGCTCGGGGCTGGCAGGACTCGCGGGTGCACTGCTGGCAATGACGATCGGCACCGTCTCCCCGAGCGCATTCCCTCTAACGCTTTCATTTGCGCTGCTAACTGGTGCGGTTCTCTCTGGCGTAACCACCCTTTCGGGGGTCATGATAGGCGCACTGACCTTGGTCGTGATGCCTGACATTGCTGATGCGATATCCAATCGCTTCGCAAGTTCGGAGAACGTGGCCACGAACCTGCCTGGTTTGTTGGTGAGTGCGTTACTGATTCTTGTGGTCCTGCTCGTACCCAACGGACCAGTTGAGCAGTTTCGCACCATTCGCACTCGAAAGAGTGCGAACCGATAACTAGGCAACCCATACCCTCAATGGAAGGAAATACATGATTGCAACGAATCGTCGGAGGCTTCTCGTAGCCTCTGCGGTGCTTGCAACTGGCGGACTCATCGTCTCGTCGGTTCCCGCGCAAGCGCTCTCGCTTCACCGTGAAGTCGGTGTGACTAATTCGACTATCAAACTCGGAGTCACGCTACCGATGACCGGAGCCGCGTCACCTGGTTACAACAAAGTGCCTTCTGCAATAAAGGCATACTTCGATTACGTCAATGCAAATGGCGGAGTGAACGGCAGAAAGATCACCTTGGTTGTCAAAGATGATCAATACGTGCCAACTCTGGCTGTAGCCAAGACAAATGAATTGATTTTGAAGGACAAGGTATTTGCTCTCCTTGCACCGTTAGGAACGGCAAACGTCAAGGCAGTTGCGGCCTCAGTTAACCCAGGTCGCCGCGGTATTCCAACGCTCTTTGTGAACACTGGATACAGCGGATTTGGAAACAAGAAGGCCTATCCAACTACCTTTACCATCCTTCCTTCCTACGTAGTGGAAGCCAAGATCATGGCGCAGTACATCTCAGAGACATTCCCCGGCAAGAAGATCGGCCTGCTCTACCAAGACGATGATTTCGGCGACGATGCCCTAGCCGGCTTCAAGCAAGCCGGGTTGGACATAGCGGTCAAGGTTCCTTACGCCTCGGGCTCACAAGCGATCTCAACGGTGCCACCGACGTGGATTCAGAAGCTCTCTGCAGCCAACGTCGATGTCGTGATTCTCTTCGGAGTGTCAAGTGCAACCGCTGCGGCCCTTGGGACTGCGGCAGTAATGAAGTACGCACCAAAGTGGATTCTTGGCTCCGTTGGTGGCGACGCCACAACGATCAAAGCCGTCGGAGTTCCTGCTGGAGTTCTTTACGGAGCAACTGGTGCCTCATTCTTGCCAGCCACAACTGACACTACTGATGAGTACATAAAGCTCTTCACGACGATCAACGCCAAGTACAACAACAACGCGGTTTTTGATAACAACGTTCTTGTCGGCATGAATACGGCGTTCGTCACTGTGCAGGCACTTGCTGCAGCTGGAAAGAACCTCACCCGCAAGGGCTTGATCTCAGCGATTGAAAAGAAGGGCGCCACGTTTGCCAGCGCCGGTCTTGTCCCGCTGAACTTCTCAACAACGAGCCATGTAGGTTATAGCGGATACTGGTTTGGCACTTATGGCCCAACTGGCGATCTGAAACCGAACGGTGGCGTTTACACCGTGTACACAACCGATTCTGGCAAAGGCGCAATCGTGAAATCCACGTTCAAGCGTCCAGCAATGCCAGCAGACGGATTGCCGACCCAGTCATGAGGACACTAACTATGAAGAAGACACGAATACTCTCGATGATCTCTGCGACGGCCCTGGTATCCATGGTTGTTGTGGGGATCCCATCGGCAGCGCATGCCGCTGCTCCACAATGTGACGGCAAGGTACCAATTAATTCCTGCCAAGGCGCAACAAGTGATGCTGCTCCGTATGTGATGCAGGTGCCAGCGAATTTCAACGGCACTCTTGTTCTGTACTCTCACGGTTATCGTCCGAATGTGCCCATTCCTGCTGGCATTCCTGGATATGGCGGATACACCGTTAAGAACACGCCACAGCCAGGGCCACTGGTCGGAGGTGCGGACACTTCCGTCATTGCTTATCTATTAGGTCATGGCTACGCAGTTGCCGGTTCTGGCTTTGCCAGGCAGGGCTGGAATGTTGACTCAGCAATTGCTACCGACGTCGAATTGATTGGTGCCTTTAAGACTCAATTCCCCACCACAAAGCATGTCGTGGCATGGGGCGAATCTCTGGGCGGCTACATCACCCAAGTGTTGGCCGAGAAATATCCAACTCTCGTTGATGCCGCGGCACCTATGTGTATGGCCGAAAATCTCCCCGCAGAACTCACCGAAGCTGGCGATTTCCTCTGGGGCTTCAAGACCCTCTTTGATCCAACCATCAAGGGTGGCAATTACTCCGCTGGTGCCGCTGGTTATGCCGAAGCGATGGGAGACCTGGTTAAGGTCTTTACTGCTTTAGGCAAACTGCAAGCAGGTATCTCTTCGGGTGCCTGGCCCGATACATCAAGCGCCACTGGCAAGGCATTAGCGGCTGCAGGAGTTCCTTCCCGCAGTGCATTGCTCTTGCTTGGTCTTATGGCAGGTCTGCCAACACAGTCAGCTCACTTCGATTCGATATCTGGTCCAGATGGCGCATTGAAAGTGACATTCCCGTTGGCCGTTAGCCCGGCTTTGGCAATCCTCGAAAATGGTGCTACTGCTGCTGCTTTGGCAGTCCTCGTAACCCATGACGTGGAACAGCAAGCGGGAGGCGCGATATTTGATAATACAAAGACCGACTATGCGGCTCGCATCGTTAACGAGCGCGTAGTTTTCAATGCTGCCCTTAGTGGCAACACGGTTATCGATGCACTTCTTGGTGCACTCAGTCCGCAGAATCCAGGTGCACCACGTGCCGCTGGCAATGCTGCTGCGATGGCCAAATTAGATGCCATGTCGATGCACAGCGATGTAGTCAGCGTTCCGACCATCACCATGGTTGGCGTTGCCGATCCTGTGACATCCGCGGGTGCGTCAATGCGCTTGGCAAATCTCTACGCAGATCAATATGCCGCCGAAAAAGCGAAAGCTTATTCCGACTACAAAAAGACGCGTGAGTACAATCAGCCAAAGAAGAAGTTGCTTTCGATCTGGAGCACGACTCCAGCGGCGTACACAACGTTCACTTCGGATGGAGCACCAATTACGACAACTCCTGCTGCGCCCGGAACTAACCACTGTAACTTCACGGCGGCCCAATACTTGGTGGTAGCGCAGGAACTCGTATCCGCAGGGCAAACCGGCAAGTTCCTTGCTGGTGGATTGACCAACAATCTTGTCCGCAAGGCCAAGAACTTGAGCGTTGATCCATTGTTTAGCTTTGACCTAATGAAGTACTACCAGTAGTTAATAAATGTAAAAGGGGGGCCCTGAAAGACGGGACCCCCCTTTTATTTCGCCATTTATGCGGACCTTCTACTAACCTTGCTAAATCATGATCACGATTTCCAGCCCTGAGGCGATGTTCGAGTTGGGAAAGAGCATCGGTTCGCGACTGCGCGTGGGTGATCTCCTGGTTCTCAACGGCCCCTTAGGCGCCGGGAAAACCCTTCTGACACAGGGCATCGGAGATGCCCTTGGAATTTCTGGCATTACGTCCCCCACTTTCGTTATTTCCAAGATCCACAAGAGCAAGATTCCTCTCATACACGTGGATGCCTACCGGTTGATTCAATCGGAGAATCCGATCTTCTCCTTGGATGATCTTGATCTGGATAGCGAGCGCGAGGATGCGATTACGGTCGTCGAGTGGGGCGGCGAACTAGCGGCGCGGCTATCGGATGAGCGGCTAGAGATTTTCATCGATAGAACCAACGAGACGCGCGAAGTTACTGCCGTCGGTCATGGTGAACGTTGGGCAGATTTCTCCTTATGACGATAACCCTTGCGATTGATACTTCTACATCGCGCACTTCCGTCGCGATAATTGATCAAGGCGCACTCCTGTGGCATGGCTATCGAGATGGTGCGACCTCGCATGGTCACGCCCTACCTGCCATGGTCGAACAGGCTTTGGCAGTTGCCCCCCGGATCGAACAGGTTGTTGTCGGAATGGGACCTGGTCCGTATACGGGTTTGCGAGTCGGCATTGCTTTCGCGCGCACCTTTGCCGTTGCGCGAAAGATTCCCGTAATTGGCATCTGTTCTCTTGATGCAATCGCAGCCTTGGTACACGAGCGAGATGACTTCCTTATTGCAACCGATGCCAGGCGCAAGGAAGTTTATTGGGCCAAATATAGATCGGGTGTTCGCGTAGAAGGTCCCGACGTTGACCTTCCATCTGTCGTAGCTGATTTCGGGCTGCCAATTTTTGGAGAGGGCGCTGTCAAGTATTCGATTGCGTTCTCGGATGAGAATCAATTCCCCGACCTTGTCGCAATGGTTGCAATCAGCGAGGACACTGATCTACAAGTCGATGAACCTTTGTATATTCGTCGCCCCGATGCTGTTCCAACCACGGAGCGCGCGTTGTGATTGCTTATCGCGAAATGATCGCCTTCGATCTGCCGGTGATCGTGTCGATGGAACGTGAGGTTTACCGCACTGATGCTTGGTCGATGGGCCAATTCAGAGAGGAACTCGCAGCAGTACCGCGCAATCGTCATTACATTCTCGCGCAGAACGACGGTGGCGAAATTGTTGGATATGGCGGTGCCTTTTCCCCGGATCTCGGGCTTGATGCAGATGTACTAACGCTGACTGTTCTTCCCAAATATCGGCGTCAAGGTATCGGGCGAGCAATGTTGGATCAGTTAATCACGTGGGCCATATTGCGACAGGCACCTGCGATTTTTCTCGAGGTGCGTGAAAGCAATGTGGAGGCTGGCCCGCTGTATGAATCTGCAGGATTTGAACCGATCTCAACGCGGAGCAATTATTACTCTCTCGGCGTTAACGCAGTCGTTATGAAAAAGGACTTGGCGTGAAGACCGAGCCATTAGTTCTGGGCATTGAAACCTCGTGCGATGAGACAGCGATTGGCATCGTTCGGGGGCGGAGACTTCTAGCCAATGTCATCGCATCCAGTGTCGAAGAACATGCTCTCTTCGGCGGGGTCGTGCCTGAGATCGCCAGTCGCGCGCATCTGGAATCGATGCTCATCATTCTTGATACGGCTTTGAAGGAATCCAAAATCTGCCTCAATGACATCGACGCCGTTGCAGTGACTGCAGGTCCTGGACTAGTCGGTGCACTTCTAGTCGGCGTAGCTTCGGCCACCGGTTTGGCACTCGGGCTTGGCAAGCCTTTGTACGGCGTTAATCATTTGGCGGCGCATGTTTCGGTGGATCTGCTTACCCATGAGGCACCGGTCGAATCGACAATTGCCCTGCTAGTAAGTGGTGGCCATTCATCGCTGCTGCAAGTCGATGACATCACCTCCTCCGTCGTGAAACTGGGGGAGAGCATGGATGATGCCGCGGGTGAAGCCTTCGACAAGATTGCCCGGGTGATGGGACTGGGCTTTCCTGGTGGGCCTGCTATCGACCGGGAGGCAAAACTAGGCAATGCGAAAGCGATCGATTTTCCACGTGGTCTGACCCAGTCTCGTGATTGGCTAACTCGCCCCTTTGACTTCTCCTTTTCCGGGCTCAAAACGGCGGTCGCCCGATATCTAGAGGCAACGCCCACATACGCCCGTGCCGATGTGGCCGCCTCATTCCAAGAAGCAATCGTTGACGTCTTGCTCTTGAAGGCCCTGGCGGCCTGCAAGCAGACCGGAATCGACACCCTTGTAATCGCCGGTGGGGTGGCGGCAAATTCGCGTCTTCGCCAGCTTGCGCAGGAGCGAGCCGCCGTGGCCAAAGTACGTCTTCGTATTCCCCCTGCCGGGCTCTGCACGGATAACGGGGCGATGGTGGCAGCGTTGGGCTCGCTGATGGTTGCCGCGGGCCGTGCCCCCAGCCATATCGATGTGGAGGCCGATTCCAGCCTGCCCGTCACCACTGTGAGCCTGCCCTAACCCAAATTGACCCTAGGCAGGCTCCCTCCTAGGCTTGGCGTTAGCACTCTCACCCCGAGTCTGCCAATACATCTGGTTGGCTAGTTCGGCGTAAGAGGGATAAACCACTGATCGCAATAACCAAAGGAGTAATAAAGATGGCCGTTGCCATTAAGCCACTAGAGGACCGCATCGTTGTTAAGGCGCTAGAAGCCGAGAAGACCACCGCATCAGGTCTGGTCATTCCTGATACCGCAACAGAGAAGCCACAAGAAGGCACCGTTATTGCAGTTGGACCAGGACGCTTTGATGATGGCGCGCGTGTGCCAATGGATGTCAAGGTTGGCGACGTAGTTCTATACAGCAAGTACGGCGGAACCGAAGTCAAGTACAACAACGAGGAGTACTTGGTCCTCTCAGCTCGCGACATTCTCGCCGTGATTGAGAAGAAGTAAATGGGAAAAATTCTTGAGTTCGACGAAAATGCTCGTCGTGCCATGGAACGTGGTGTCAATCAGCTAGCTGACACTGTCAAGGTAACCCTTGGACCTCGTGGCCGTAACGTAGTTATTTCCAAGTCTTATGGCGCACCAACTATCACCAACGACGGCGTAACCATCGCTCGCGAGATTGAATTATCTGATCCCGTTGAGAACATGGGCGCCCAGTTGGTCAAGGAAGTTGCCACTAAGACAAACGATGTCGCAGGCGATGGAACAACAACTGCAACCGTTCTTGCACAAGCAATGGTGAAGGAAGGTCTTCGCAACCTTGCTGCCGGCGCGCAACCAATGGACATCAAGTTGGGAATCGAAGCTGCAGTTGCCTCAATCATCGAGCGCCTTCGCGAGAACGCGACTGTCATTAATGACAAGTCGCAGATCGCCAACGTTGCCACCATCTCTGCACAGGATCGCGCCATTGGCGATTTGATCGCTGAAGCGATGGACAAGGTCGGCAAAGATGGCGTTATCACCGTTGAAGAGTCTTCAACGACTGGACTTGAACTTGAGTTCACCGAGGGTATGCAGTTCGACAAGGGCTACATCTCCCCATACTTCGTTACCGATCAAGATCGCATGGAGACCGTCCTTGAGGACGCCTATGTATTGATCAGTGCAAACAAGGTCTCTGCTCTGGCCGAACTTCTTCCAATCCTGGAAAAGATCGCCCAAGCCAGCAAGCCACTATTGATCATCGCCGAAGACATCGATGGCGAAGCACTCTCCACCCTTGTTGTAAACAAGATCCGCGGAGTCTTCACCTCGGCCGCCGTTAAAGCCCCTGGGTTTGGCGATCGTCGCAAGGCAATGCTCCAAGACATCGCCATCCTTACCGGTGGCCAGGTTGTTTCAGCCGAATTGGGCATGAAACTAGACCAAGTTGGCCTTGAAGTTCTGGGCCGCGCTCGTCGCATCGTGATCACCAAGGACACCACCACCATCGTTGACGGTGGCGGCGACAAGAAAGCTGTCGAAGCCCGCGTCTCTGAAATCCGTGGCGAACTTGAGAACACCGATTCTGAATGGGATCGCAACAAACTCCAAGAGCGCGTTGCCAAACTTGCTGGCGGAGTCTGTGTCATCAAGGTCGGTGCCTACACCGAGGTGGAACTTAAAGAGAAGAAGCACCGTCTAGAGGACGCCATCTCTGCCACCCGCGCTGCGGTTGAAGAGGGCATCGTCGTTGGCGGAGGCGCAGCACTTGTGCACGCTGCTGATTCCCTTGAAGGCGACTTGGGCTTCCATGGCGATAAGGCCGTTGGAGTTCGCTTGGTACGCAAAGCGTGCGATGAGCCACTTCGTTGGATCGCTGAAAACGCAGGAGTCGAAGGTTATGTTGTTGTTGCAAAGGTTCGCGCGATGAAGCCTCACGAGGGCTACAACGCTGCAACCGGTGTCTACGGCGACCTGACTGCAGATGGCGTTATCGATCCAGTCAAGGTGACTCGTTCTGCACTTGCTAACGCTGCCTCCATCGCAGCGATGTTCATTACAACTGAAGCAGTTGTCTATGAGCGCCCTGAGAACGACGAGGCTGATGCAGGTGGCTCCGGTCACTCACATGGCCCTGGCGGACACTCTCACTAATAGAAAGTAATCAGAAAAGCGGGCCTGGCATTTTGCAGGGCCCGCTTTTCTTATGTGAAATCTCTGTGCATTCGTATTTTTGCTTGCAAGTCCAAAAGGCTGGCTTCATACTGAAAAAATGAGTAAGTGCAGAATTGCCTTAGTGGCTGGGATTGCACTGGCCGCGCTTACTTTGATCAACGTTTCGGCTCACGCAAGTACTCCTACCAACGCCGATCTGAAAAAGCGGCTGGAGTATTGCGGGTCCATTCCCAATCGCAGTTCGCTCACAGTGGTCGAAACAACACGAATCATCATGTTTCTGCCTAAAGATATGTATCCAAATATTCAACTTGTTGTGAAATCCAATGGAGCCACCGCAGACTATTTCTCCAATGCCGGTCTCTACGGTCATGCTCAGTCCCGCGATGCTAAACCCGGCTGCTGGGCGTATGCATTTGATTTTGAGCTCTCACCCAATAACAAGACTCTACGGGGCACAGTGAGTATCGGATCTAATAGTGGGTTCAAAGGAGTGTCGAATTACCTTCTACATTTCACGGTAGTCCGTGATCCACCGAGCGCCACAAAACAATTGGCTGGAAACGGAATGGTTATCGGGCGCGTCATTCTCGGTCCGACATGCCCAGTCGAACGCATTCCGCCTGATCCCGCTTGTGCCCCAAAGCCCTACAAAAGCGCGATTAGTGTGTGGAGCACTTGGACTGGCAGTTCATACCAACTGGTTTCAACTGACACCAAAGGATTGTTCAAACTCTCCCTTTCACCGGGTGCATACTCGCTTACAGTCTCGCAACCCTCCCCTGGTGGGCCTTATCCCCGATGCACTGAGTTAAAGATTATTGTCGTTGCCAAGAAATCTCAGAGTGTCACGGTGAATTGCGATACTGGAATCCGTTAAGGCGATGCAACGCGGCTAGGCTTTCTGTATGGGCGGAGTATTTATTGCCTTTGAAGGCGGCGAAGGTTCGGGCAAATCAACCCAGACTCGCGCGCTGAAATCGTGGTTTGAAGAACAGGGACGGACCGTGGTTCTCACACGAGAGCCAGGTGGCACGGAACTTGGCAGGCAGTTGCGCCACATACTCCTAGATCTTGAAAGCGCAGATATCGCACTGAAAACTGAGGCGCTTCTTTTCGCTGCCGATAGAGCCGAACACATGGCCACAGTTATTCACCCAGCACTTTCCCGCGGCGAGGTCGTCATCAGTGATCGTTACGTGGATTCTTTCCTCGCCTACGAATTGGGCGGCCGTGAACTCTCTGGCGAGAATATTCTTCCAATCTCGCGCTGGGCGACGGATTCACTCACGCCGGACCTAACGATCCTTCTCGATATTTCCCCGCAGGTGGGTTTGTCTCGACGTGGAGCATTGGATCGGATGGAAAGCCAAGCCATCGATTTTCATGAGCGCGTAAGGGTCACCTTTCTCGACTTGGCATCGCAGGCGCCTGAGCGATATCTGGTTGCCGATGCGGAACAGACGAGTGAGGCGATATCCACGATCATCAAGACAAGATGTGCCGTATTTCATGACAGAGGGTGAAATCTTCATCAAATCTTCGCAAAATCGTGACCATCTGCCCCGGTAAGGGTTGAAATACTTTTACCAATCGAGGAGGCAGAGATGAACAAGTCACTTGCACGGGGAATAGGTATCGGTTTAGTGGCGGCACTTGCCGGATTGCTTCTTGTCGGATTCACGTCCGTACGTCATTCAGGAATGGGAATGATGGGCCAACAGTCAAGGCATTACTCGGTCACGGATGTGTGCGCTCCAACAACAAAGTTGACCGGCCAAACTATAAACGTCTCTGCTTTCGACATGGGGATGATGATGGGCAATGCCACGCGAATGGGGATCGCTGCATCGCCGGAGAATATTTCTTCCGGCAAAGTCAATATCGTTGTCACAAATATGGGTATGCGAACCCACGAGTTGGTTGTTCTACCTCTTGCTGTGGGCCAGAGCGCGGGAAATAGAGTGGTTGGAGCCGATGGGAAGATCGATGAGTCGGGCAGTCTTGGCGAGGTTTCCAATAACTGCGGGTCGGGAAGCGGCGAGGGGATACTCTCTGGCTCACGCGGTTGGTCAACTCTTACCCTGACCCCAGGGCGTTACGAAATCGTTTGCAATCTCCCAAATCATTATTTAGCTGGTATGTTCAAGGAGATCACTGTCTCCTGAGGACCTAATGAACTAAATTGGTCTTACTGAAAGAGAATGGCGGCGGCACATGATTGCCCTGTTTCGTTGGCTGGCTAGGAAGCAGAAGAAGGTCTTTGCCTTTCTTCGCAAGTACGAACGCTCGCATCCCATTTTTCTATCTTTTAGAGATCGACGTGCTTGTCTCGGTCGCCGTGATCATTCTTGGTTTTCAAATTTTCGCAGGTCCAAGCAGCACTGAGCAAGGAACCTTGGAGACAAGCGGTGGAGTGAGCCTGAGTGCCGATCGG
>JANXZB010000091.1 GCA_025355765.1 Actinomycetes bacterium | reverse complement strand
CCTAACCCCCGCCTTGCAAAGGCGGTGCTCTACCAATTGAGCTAAGTCCCCGTGGTTAACGGGAGTGGGCCTTGGAGGACTTGAACCTCCGACCTCTTCCTTATCAGGGAAGCGCTCTAACCAGGCTGAGCTAAAGGCCCGAAAACCTGCGTAAGGCTACAGGTAAGTGGAGGTAGACCCCAAACCGAGATCGGTCTTTACTCTGTTTCCACCTCCGCGCTCTTAGTCACGGAGACGACCGTAACCCCATCTGCAAGATTTACCAGCCTAACACCCATGGAATCTCGACCAGTTTGACGAACTTGCGAGGCTGGCGTGCGCATGACGGTACCGGCAGAAGTAATTACAAGCACCTCATCCTCTTCACGCAGGACCAGGGCGCCTACCAGGACTCCACGGGAATCCTCATCGATCTTGGCGGCTTTGATACCAATTCCGCCGCGGCCTTGCAGCCTGTATTCATCTAGCGGAGTCTTTTTGCCGTATCCACCATCGGTTGCGGTGAAAACCAAGAGATTGGAATCTTCTGCGTTAATCCGGGCCATCGTGAGAAGTTCATCGCCTTGTCGAAACTTCATTCCAATAACGCCGCTTGTCGACCTACCCATCGGACGAAGAGATTCGTCATCGGCGCAGAAACGCGTCGACATTCCCTTTCTGGAAACTAGGAGCAACTCATCATCACCTTTTGCAAGGGAAGCGCTGACAACCTCATCGCCATTCCTTAGGGAAATGGCAATCAGGCCACCCGCACGAGGCGAGTCGTACTCTTTCAATGAAGTCTTCTTGACCAATCCGTTTCTTGTTGAAAGAACCAGGTAAGGCTCAACTTCATAATTCTTAATCGACAGTACTTGCGCAATCTGCTCGTCAGGCTTGAACGCCATCAGATTCGCGACGTGCTGACCGCGGGCATCGCGTCCAGCATCTGGCAACTCATGAACCTTGGATCGGTAAACCCGTCCTTGATTGGTGAAGAAGAGAAGCCAGTCATGGGTTGAAGCAATAAAGAAGTGATCAACTACGTCATCCTGCTTTAGCGCAGCGCCTCGAACTCCCTTGCCACCGCGCTTCTGTGAGCGATAAAGATCTGCCTTGGTTCGCTTGGCATACCCGGTGTGGGTAATTGTCACGACTGCGTCTTGATCAGGAATTAGATCCTCGGCAGAGAAATCACCTTCACTGGCAACAATCTGTGTGCGGCGATCATCCCCATACTTGGCAACCAAATCTGAAAGCTCTGTCTTGATAATTTCACGCTGCTTAACATCGCTTGCAAGAATCGCTGTGAGCTCGACGATGTCGGCCATAAGCCCGTCGTACTCATCATTGATCTTCTGACGCTCGAGAGCGGCGATGCGACGCAGTTGCATATCTAAAATTGCGTTTGCTTGGATCTCATCAACGTCGAGCAACTTCATCAAACCGGTGCGCGCCTCTTCGGGAGTCGAACTGGCACGGATCAAGGCGATCACAGCATCTAGAGCATCGAGGGCTTTTAGATAACCGCGCAGGATGTGCGCGCGGCGCTCTTTTTCAGCAAGTCTGAATGTTGTGCGGCGCACAATAACTTCAACCTGGTGATCGATGTAGTACCGGACAAACTCATCCAGGCGAAGGGTCCGGGGCACTCCATCAACCAATGCCAACATGTTGGCGCCAAAGGTGTCCTGCAACTGCGTCTGCTTATAAAGATTATTAAGGACAACTTTTGGAATCGCGTCATTGCGCAAGACAATGACGAGGCGCTGGCCCAATCGCTCGTTACCTTCATCGCGCACGTCAGCGATGCCTTTTATTTTTCCGTCTTTGACTAATTCGGCGATCTTCAAGGCCAAGTTGTCGGGGTTAACTTGGTATGGCAGTTCGGTGACGACGAGACAGGTGCGTTTGTTAATCTCTTCAACGTTGACAATAGCGCGCATCGTGATCGAACCGCGACCTGTCCGATATGCAGATTCAATGCCAGATCGACCAACAATGAGTGCCTTGGTAGGAAAATCTGGACCTTTCACACACTTCAAGAGTTGTGCAAGGAGTTCCTCTGGCTTGGCCTCTGGGTGAGCAAGTGCCCAGTCCACGCCTTCGGCAATCTCGCGCAAGTTATGCGGCGGGATATTTGTCGCCATGCCCACGGCAATGCCCGCACTGCCATTGACTAGAAGATTGGGGAAACGGCTTGGAAGTACGTCTGGCTCTTGCGAACGGCCATCGTAGTTAGGCGAGAAGTTCACTGTGTTTTCATCGATATCTCGCATCATCTCCATGGCGATAGGAGAGAGTCGAGCTTCGGTATAACGCATTGCCGCTGCGGGATCGTTTCCGGGGGAACCGAAGTTTCCGTTTCCATCCACCAATGGATAACGAAGCGACCATGATTGCGCAAGTCGAACCACAGTGTCATAAATCGCCGTGTCACCGTGGGGGTGGTAATTACCCATCACATCACCGACGATGCGAGAAGATTTGTAGTAACCCTTATCTGGTCTGTAACCACCGTCAAACATTGCGTAGAGCACTCGGCGATGCACGGGTTTTAAACCATCTCGAACATCGGGCAGAGCACGGCCGACAATGACGCTCATCGCATAATCGAGATAAGAGCGCGCCATCTCCACTTGGAGATCCACAACCTCTTGACGATCGAAATCTTTACTGAGCTCGTCCATTTTTACCTATCTACCTTTTGTTATTCTGCGTTAAATATCTAGGAAGCGAACATCTTTGGCGTTGCGCTGAATGAAAAGACGTCGTTGTTCAACATCTTCACCCATGAGTACTGCGAAAAGGTCATCCGCTGCTGCGGCATCCTCTAGTCCGACTTTAATAAGAACACGGTGCTGTGGATCCATCGTCGTGTCCCACAACTCCTTGGCCGGCATTTCTCCAAGACCCTTAAAGCGTTGGATTCCGTCCTCTTTCGGCAATCGCTTGCCGGCATCCAAACCGATCTTTATAAAGCCATCTCGTTCACGATCAGAGAAGGCGTATTGAATGGGCTCCTTCCCGCCCCATTTCAATTTATAGAGCGGCGGCTGGGCAAGGTAGACATAACCCTGCTCTAGCAGAGGGCGCATAAACCGAAATAGAAGTGTTAACAGAAGTGTACGGATGTGCTGTCCGTCGACGTCAGCATCGGCCATCAAGATAATCTTGTGGTAGCGCAGTTTTGCGATATCGAAATCATCGTGGACGCCAGTGCCAAGTGCGGTAATTAGCGCTTGTACTTCGTTGTTTTGAAGCACCCGGTCGATACGCGATTTTTCAACATTGAGAATTTTGCCTCGGATCGGCAGAACCGCTTGATAGCGTGAGTCTCGGCCACCTTTGGTGGAGCCACCGGCCGAATCACCCTCAACGATATAAAGCTCGCATTTTTCGGGTTCGGTCCATTGGCAATCTGCCAGTTTTCCTGGCATTCCGCGGCCTTCAAGAAGGCCCTTACGGTTGCGAGATAAATCCCGCGCTTTTCTTGCGGCAACTCGAGCCGTGGCGGCATCAATACTCTTTCGGAGAATGTCTTTGCCTTCGCCAGGATTCTTTTCAAACCACGAAGTGAGTTCTTCGTTGATCGCCTTCTGTGTGAAAGATTTTACGTTTGTGTTTCCAAGTTTAGTTTTCGTTTGTCCTTCGAACTGTGGTTCGGCCAATTTCACGGAAACAATGGCTGTTAGACCTTCACGGACGTCATCACCTGTGAGTCTGTCTTCGCGTTTTTTAATGAATCCCCACTCTTCGCCAAACTTATTGACAATAGAAGTGAGCGCGGTGCGGAAACCCTCTTCATGGGTTCCGCCCTCTTGTGTGTTGATCGTGTTGGCAAAAGTGTGAACCGATTCGGAAAATCCGGCATTCCACTGCATCGCAATTTCTAGCGACATTTTGCTGGTTTTATCTGTTGTTGAAAAAGCAATTATGGTTTTGTGTGTCTGTCCACGAGTTGAATTCAAATGGCGCACAAAATCGGCAATGCCGTCCTCGTAGTGATATTTAACGTGAAGTGGTTCGCCTTTGTCATCAACATGGCCGGCTCGCTCATCACGAAGCGTGATTGTGAGACCGCTGTTAAGAAACGCCATTTCCCGAAATCGTGTGGAGAGCGTCTCAAAAGAGAAATCTGTCGTTTCGAAAATTTCCTCTGATGGCCAAAATCGCACCGTCGTGCCTGTTTGGGTGGAGGGTTCGCCTTTTGCAACAGGGGCAGTCGGCACACCGAGTTTGTAATCCTGGCTCCAGACGAAACCATCTCGCTGGACGACAACTGATAAATCTGTGCTGAGAGCGTTTACAACGGAAATTCCAACCCCGTGCAATCCACCTGAAACCGAGTAGCCGCTGTCGCCGAATTTTCCGCCAGCGTGAAGAATTGTCATAACTACTTCAAGGGCGGGTTTCTTCTCAACGGGGTGAATATCAACGGGTATGCCTCGGCCGTTGTCGACGACCTGTAAGCTGCCATCGGTCATAAGGGTCACATTGATCTGGTCGCAGTAGCCTGCCAGAGCCTCGTCTATAGAGTTATCTACGACCTCGGTAACGAGGTGGTGAAGACCCCGCTCGCCGGTGGAGCCGATATACATGCCAGGGCGCTTGCGGACGGCTTCAAGGCCCTCGAGGACTGTGATCGAACTGGCGTCATAATTGCTTGTTTTTGCCGGCACGAGACTCCCTTACTTGCCTTGCGTTCACCCAGCCTCAAATAAGGAAGGGCTCCCTAGCGGCCTTCTAGGGAGAATATCCCTGTGAGCACCCCGCCATCCTACTTTGAATTCAGATTCCTTGTAGCGCAGATAAGCCTTAGAAGTGGGTGTAGAGGCGAGAAGTTACCAGGGGTGAAGGTTCCTATTGGGAGTGGGGTGTGATAGGGCTTTATCCATAGGTATCGCGTGGGCCTTTTGCTCCCCGGATTGTTCGGACTCCCTTCTTCCAGGAGGGTCCATGGGGCCCGATGATCGAGAGCGAATCCACCAACGCCCCCGGAGAACTGGCCCGAATCGTGGACAGAAGATCGGGTCCGATAAGTTGGAGTTGGACTGCCCAGGCAGTTGATGAGGTCTGGATCGTCAACACGCCCTCAAGTAATGAAATCGGGGTGGCGTGAAGGGAAATTTCAGGACCTATAACCTCTGCCCACGTGGAAAAAAGTGTTCCTTCGGCGATCCCGCCTTTCCAATCGCGCTCTCGAATTACCTGGGCGAGAACATCTTTAAGAAGTTGTGGCCCGTTGGATAGATCCGGATTATTTGTCGACGGTTCGCTCTCACGTATTGGTTTTTTGGTTTTTCTTTTTCCATTTTGGAAAGAATGGAAAAGATCCAATGCTAAATCCCGCTTTGCCATCACTGCCTCGCGCTGAAAACTCGACCTGGTTGAACATAGAGGCGCTGGGTCTCTAGGCCGGGCGGGAGATCACTCTCAACTGCGGCAGTAATAATCGTCTGTTCGGCAATTTGAGTGGTTTTCATCAATTGCATCCGTCTGTAGGTATCTAGTTCAGAAAATACATCATCGAGAATAAGTATTGGCTCTGCCCCTTCGCTTTTCAAAAGGTTGAAAGCTCCCAACCGCAATGAAATTGCTATGGACCAAGATTCGCCGTGGCTGGCATAGCCCTTTGCAGGAAATTGCCCGAGTTGCAGATGTAGATCATCTCGATGTGGTCCTACAAGAGTCACTCCGCGCTCGACTTCTTGATATTGAACCTCCTCTAGTTTCCTCTCTAAAATGATTTTATTCTCTTCTAGGCTATTTGAAAGTTCCTTGGTAGATGACTTATATGAGATTTCCATCGGTCTAACCTCATTCAAATTCGCGTAGTTTTCAGCAGCCCAAGGGTTGAGAGCCTCGCAAAGTCTTATTCGTTCGGTAGTTAGCGCTGAACCGACGGAGATTAGTTGCTCATTCCAAGGAATCAATGAGCTTTGTGGGGAACGGGTTTTTAAAAGAGCATTTCTCTGCTTGATAATTCTTTCGTAATCACTCATCACTCCGGCAAGTCTGGGAGATCTCGTAATGAGAAGCTTGTCTAGAAAATCTCGTCTTGTTGTTGGTTCACCTTTAACTAAATCCAAATCTTCAGGCGAAAAATAGACGCTCTGGCATGCCCCCAATATCTCCCTTTGGCTTCTTACTGGGTTTTGGTTTAGACGCGCTCTGTTTGCTTTATTGGAATTGATTTCTAAATCCACTTGGAGGGTTCGATCATCCCGTGTTATTTCTGCTCGGATCACGGCCTGTTCCGCTCCTAATGCAATTAGTGGTTGATTCTGCGAGACGCGGTGCGAGGAGAGAAATGAGAGGTAAATAATTGCTTCGGCGATATTGGTTTTACCGGAACCGTTGTCGCCAATAAAAGTCGTGGCGCCAGGTTGGAAGGTTAGGTCTAGTTGAGGGTAGGACCTAAAACTTGTAAGGGAGAGTTGGTTTATTCGCATCCATTTATGAGGCGTAGCGCATCGGCATTAGGAGGTACCGATAGTTCTCTATCGGCTCACCATCTCTCTCTTGCTTCCCTGTAAGAATTGCTGGCTTATTAGATCCAGTAAATGAAATCTGGACGTATGGGGTTCCAACAGCCTGCAACCCGTCCGCTAGGAATGTTGGGTTGAAAGCTATCGATATTGGCTCGCCTATTAATGAAATATCCAAAACTTCAGTTGCTTGAGCTTCTTCCCCGGCGCCTGCTTCAAGCTCTAGTGTGAATTCGTTAAAGGAAAGCCGAAGTGGAACCGTTTTGTCAGTCACTAACGCGACACGTCGGACTGAATCTAGCAACAGGGCAACTTCAACGACTGCAGTCGTCGTAATATTTTGTGGGAGTAGATGCCTATAGGGAGGGAAGGTCCCATCTAGCATTCTTGAAGTCATTGATTTGCCGTCGCTAATAAATCCAACCAAACGATCATGTGATGCTGCAGGAGTTAGCGAAATTGAAAGTGTTTTTATTCCTACTAAGGATTTGGCAGCTTCGGCCAGAGTCCTTGCCCGCAGCAACGCAGATGTCTCTAAGTCTGGCGTAGTTGCCTGCCATTGAACTTCCCTGACTGCTAAGCGATAACGATCTGTCGCAGCCAAAGTAATTGTGTCGTGGTTGATCTCAACATGGATGCCTGTGAGTGTTGGAAGTGAATCATCTCGACCGGCGGCTACAGCAACTTGCGCTACGGCTGTCGCAAAAATGTCACTGGGAATCATTCCGGTAGTTTCTGGCAGTTCCGGCAAAGTTGGGTAATCATTTAAAGAAAGTGTCGGCAATGTGAATTTGGCCGTGCCTGAGGTAACCAACACCCTGGATCCATCCAGTTGCACTGTTACTGGTTTGTTTGGCAAGGAGCGCGAAATTTCAGCGAGAAGTTTCCCGGGTACAAGTACTTTTCCGGTCTGATTAATATCGGCGGAGAAATGAACTTTGCTTGATGTTTCTAAATCAGAGCCTGAAAGAAAAACTTGATCTTTCTCAACATCAATAACAATTCCAAGAAGGGCCGTCATTATGGGTCGATTTGAAAGACTTCTGGAAACCCAACTTACGGCATCTGCCAGGGTTTGTTGCTCGACGGTAAATTTCACGCCGCACCTCTCGTAACGTCTAGTCGCTCGCTAACCTCTAACAGAGGTGCCTGTGCTTTCAAGTCTTTCATAAAGTTCTCCACCTTCAACCTTTAAATAGTTATATATAGTCGTAGTAACCAGAGCCTGAATCTGTGGGAAAGAGGTAAAACCCCTCATCGCCTCAGCGTTTCCTCTTTCCTAGCCTGTTAATAACCTGCCTTCTCATCTGGATAACTCTGACAAAACCAAGAACTTCAGACCTTGCCCCAACCTTTAAAAGTTGTAAAAACGAGCTAAACCCACAAGGAAAGGGAATTCATCCACAGTTATCCACAGTTTTTGCACACCCTGGGGGTAAATACCCGCAAAAAGGACATCTCGCTCAAATCAACCATTTTTAGCCTGCTGTTTTATCCTGTTGGTGAGTTCGGTGACCTGGTTGTAGATAGAACGGCGCTCGGCCATAAGTTGGCGGATCTTGCGATCTGCATGCATCACAGTGGTGTGGTCCCTACCACCGAAAAGCTGCCCAATTTTAGGAAGTGAAAGTTCGGTGAGTTCTCGGCACAAATACATTGCAATCTGGCGGGCATTGACCAGAACCCTCGAACGAGAAGTTCCGCAAAGGTCATCCAAGGTCAAACTGA
Source organism: Actinomycetes bacterium (assembly GCA_025355765.1). Taxonomy (GTDB): domain Bacteria; phylum Actinomycetota; class Actinomycetes; order Nanopelagicales; family Nanopelagicaceae; genus QYPT01. The sequence goes on along the minus strand of JANXZB010000091.1, from coordinate 30,686 downwards.
AATAAGCGGCCGTCTGAGCCATAATGGTGGCGCTAGTGATTTCTAGAGAAGATTCATTAGGGATGAGATCTTTAAGAACAATCTCAGCCAAACTCAAATCGACGCCTTGCCGGTTCAAACTGGCGAATGCCGTCACACGGATAAGAGCACCCTCTAATTCGCGGATATTGGTCGAAATCTTGCTGGCAATGTATTCAAGAACATCATCTGGTGCATTCAATTTGTCCTGAGCAGCTTTCTTTCTAAGGATGGCAATTCGAGTCTCAAGCTCAGGAGGCTGGATGTCAGTAATTAACCCCCACTCAAAACGAGAGCGAAGCCGGTCCTCTAAAGTGGTGAGTTGTTTAGGCGGCCTATCACTTGAAATAACGATCTGCTTATTGGCGTTGTATAAAGTGTTAAAAGTGTGAAAAAACTCTTCCTGGGTGCGTTCTTTGTTCTCCAAGAACTGAATGTCATCAACTAACAATACGTCGAGATCTCTATACCGTCTTTGAAAGACGGATGCCTTGTCGTCACGGATAGAGTTAATAAAGTCGTTGGTAAATTCCTCACTCGAGACGTACCTAACTCGGACTCCGCCATATAACTCTTTGGCGTATGCGCCGATAGCGTGCAACAAGTGGGTTTTACCCAATCCTGATTCACCATATATAAATAACGGGTTATATGCCTTGGCTGGCGCCTCGGCCACCGCCACCGCCGCTGCATGGGCAAAACGGTTTGAGGCGCCGATAACAAATGTTTCAAAAATGTAGCGAGGGTTTAATTGTGAGACCTCGCTGCTCTTGTTGGAGGCGCGATCATCTCGACCAGTGCCCACCTTAGGTGCGATAAATTCAATTTCTATCTCCGGCTGCGGTGGATTGGGCAATTCCAAAGCCTCATCAATAGTCACGGCGATATTTGTTTTCTCTCCAAGCTCGCGCGAGAGAACTTCACTCACCACATTTCGAAGGCGGGTCTCTAGGACATCCTTAGCAAAAGCGTTTGGGGCCGCGACCAAGAGGTTGGTGACCCCGTTGCCCTTCAGTAGACCCAGCGGTTTAGTGAGGGAGAGAAAAGCCCTGTGTTGAGGGGTGTCGATCTCGACGTCTGTGATGACTCGGGTCCAGAGTTCGGCCAGGTCATTCTCAACTAGGGTCATAAACCTAACCTCTCAAAATTCATCCACAACGTTATCCACAGGCTGTGGTCTAAACCAAAGGTTGAGGCTCAAGTGCCCTGTAGGGAGGATGAAAAAATAGAGGGGTTACCGGATAAAAGCAAGTAGTTATCCACAACTATAACCAGCGGAAGGGGTGCCACCTCATCCCTCGGACCCCAGTTTGACCCTCTTATCCCCAGACCTCTACCGTTACCTCCTTGTTCCAATTAATCGAAATATAAGAATTTTCAAGGAGCCCTCTCATGTCGACCAAGCGCACCTACCAGCCGAACGTACGTCGGCGAGCGAAGAAACATGGTTTCCGCGCCCGTATGGCAACTCGAGCAGGTCGAGCAATTCTCGGAGCTCGCCGCGCAAAGGGTCGCGCACGCCTGTCCGCGTAACAACCTCACGTGCTACCACGCTACGCACGGCTCACTTCGCCGAATGATTTCGCGCGAACAACAAAAAGTGGTTTTCGAGTATCGAGTAAATTTCTTGTTGTGTATCTCAACCCAACCATGACGAGTACCCCTGCCCAAGCGGGATTAATAATTAGCAAAAGCGTAGGTGGATCCGTTGTGCGCCACAGAGTCGCCCGCCAACTCCGGCACTCCCTTCGGGAGCACTTGGACGTCCTTCCGTCAGGATCACACATTGTTGTACGTGCGCTGATGGGTTCAGCCGGCCAAGACCTTAAAAAAGACCTCAATTCTTTAATCCCTAAACTTGTAGAGAAAGCCATGGCGCTGAGGTGAAAACGTTGGCTGTGCAACTTATCAAGCTGTATCAGAAATGGATTTCCCCGATGTTCCCGCCGAGGTGCAAGTACTACCCTTCTTGTTCGTCCTACGCAGTGACGGCGATATCCACTTATGGGCTCAAAGGGCTAGGTATGGCTCTGTGGCGCTTAGTGCGTTGCAACCCTTGGTCACATGGCGGGGTTGATTATGTGCCGGCGAAAATCAAGAAAACAACTTTCCAACCCATAGATAGATCACACATAAACGGGGGCGTTGCTCAATGAGTTCTATCCTAAAACCCTTATATATCGCTGTTTCTTGGGTGATTGTTTCCATCCATAAATTGGTCTCCCCTATGTTTGGAGCCGACAGCGGACTTTCATGGGCCTTATCTATTATCGGCCTGGTAATTCTTATCCGTATCCTTCTCATTCCGCTTTTTGTAAAACAGATCAAAAGCCAGCGAGCATTGACTGCCCTTCAACCACATCTAAAAGAGATTCAAAAAAAGCATAAGGACGATCGACAGAAGCAATCTGAAGAGATGATGAAGCTCTACAAAGAGCACAAGACAAATCCTTTGGCTTCATGCTTTCCAATATTGGCGCAGGCGCCAATATTCTTTGCCCTCTTTACAGTTTTAAACGGAATCGGAAAGAAGCCACCAGTTGCTCACGGCGTTCTAACTCAAGCCGATGTAATTAACGCGGCGCATGCAACCATCTTCGGTGCTCCAATTTCTGCAACGTTCCTGAATTCAACGAGTGGTGCCGTAAAACTTGTTACCGTTCTACTGATTGTTTTCATGTCGGCTACAACCTTCACCACGCAGAGACAATTGATGGTCAAGGGCATGCCTAAGATGGATTCCAGCAACAACATGATGTTGCAGCAGCAAAAGATTATGTTGTACGCATTCCCAGTTATTTTTGCGATTTCCGGTGTGAATTTCCCAATCGGTGTCCTGATTTATTGGTCGACAACAAACCTTTGGACATGGGGCCAGCAGTTCTACGTGATCAAGCGAAATCCAACTCCCGGCTCACCGGCCTTCATAGAGCTCCAAGCCAAGAAGGCTCGCAAACTCGGTGGACCGATTCTGGATTCCACCACCCCGGAGATCACTGCCGAACCAGGCGCCGGTGAAACCAAAGGTCAACGCCAACAACCAAAGAAGAAGCCCCAAGGGAAGTCCAAGAAGAAATCAAAGTAGGACAAAAAGGTTTAAATTAGGGTAAACCCGACAAAAGGGTTAAAACAAGGGTGTGAGGAGCAGATGATGACTGATACAAAGAAGGCCGAGGAGCCAACAACCTCTCTAGTTGCCAAATTAGAGGAGGAGGGCGATATCGCCGCAGATTATCTTGAGGGATTGCTGGATATCACCGATCTGGACGGAGATATTGATATCGACGTCGAGAACGACCGGGCCGCCCTGGCCATTGTTGGCGGGAAACTCGGACACCTTGTGGGTAAATCAGGCGAAGTACTCGACGCCATTCAAGAACTCACTCGCCTAGCAGTTCAAACATCCACAGGCGATCGCAGCCGTCTTATGCTTGATATTGATGGATACCGGGCAGGACGGAAGGATGAACTCCGCAAACTTGCCAAAGAGAGCGCTGAAGAGGTGACCTCGACCAAGAGCTCCCTCAAGTTGGCCCCCATGAATGCCTTTGAGCGGAAGATTATTCACGACACTATTCAAGATCTTGGACTTACCAGTGAATCTGAAGGGGAAGACCCCGATCGCTGTGTAGTAATTTTCCCTAACTAACTTGACCTTCGTACCGGTTTCACGTGAAACCCTTCTTGACCTCTATTTCCCGATGAAAAAGGCAGAGATTGAACGCTATGCCGAGCTCCTCGCGACGGTTGGCATTGAGCGCGGGCTCATTGGACCGCGTGAGGCCGAGCGAATATGGGACCGACACATTTTCAACTCCCTTCCTGTCACCTCGCTGATTCCGGAAGGGTCCTCGGTTATTGATATCGGCTCAGGGGCGGGCCTACCTGGAATTCCCATTGCTCTAGCTCGTCCGGATTTGCAGGTGACTCTAATAGAGCCATTGCAGCGGAGAGTAGATTTTCTGGGCGAGGCCGTGGAGGGCCTGGATATCACCGTATTGCGGGGACGAGCTCAAGATTTCAAACTCAAGGCCGATTTTGTGACAGCTAGGGCCGTGGCCCCTCTAGAAAAACTGAAGAAAATAAGCTGGCATCTGGTCAAGAAAGGAGGGGCCCTCCTGGCAATCAAAGGGGAGAGCGCCGTACAGGAAGTTGAAACGGTCAGCGGAGCCCACCTTTATGAAATTGAACTCGAGGGCTTGCCGCTCGGACGGGTTATTTCACTTCCAAAGGCTGGTTAACTAGCCCCTGTGACGGATTCACGTGAAACACCTACTCAGAGTAGAACCGTTATTGGCGTGCGCCGCCTCAAAGAGGCGATGGCCAAACCGGCACGGTTGCGCATTTTTTCTGTCTCCAACCAGAAAGGCGGAGTCGGAAAGACTACTACAACGGTTAATATCGCCGCCTCTCTTGCAATGGGGGGCCTGCGCACCCTCGTTATTGACTTGGATCCGCAAGGAAATGCCAGTACCGCCCTTGGTGTTGAGCATCAAGCCAACGAGGGTATTTATGAAGTCCTCATGGGCTCGGCTTCCATCGAATCTGTCGTGCAAAAGGTGGCCGGATTTGCCCACCTCGAGTGCATATCGTCAAATACGGCGCTGGCTCAGGCTGAAATCAACTTGGTCTCGATGGTTGCCCGTGAGTTACGGCTTAAGGAAGCCATTACAGAACTAGTCCAAACGCGTGAAAATGCAGGAATTGGCTATGACTACATCCTCATTGATTGCCCGCCAAGTTTGGGCCTGCTCACCGTAAATGCTCTAGCAGCGGCGCAAGAATTGTTGATTCCAATTCAGTGCGAGTATTACGCCCTCGAGGGACTCACACAATTATTGGAAACTTATTCCATTGTTCGCAAAAGGCTCAACGCAGACCTCAAACTCACCACAATCGTCCTCACCATGTTTGATAGTCGAACACGTCTTGCAAATGATGTAGCCGCGAGTGTTCGTTCGCATTTTCCGAATGAATTAATTGATATTCCGATTCCGCGCGCAGTGAGAATATCTGAAGCACCTTCGTATGGACAGACCGTTATGACTTATGACCCAGTATCACCGGGAGCAGTTGCATATATGCAGATTGCACGCGAAATATCAGAACGCGGCAAACCTTTTGACTCCAATGTTGTAAGTATCAATTACAAAAAAGGGGAGAGCGCATGAGCGTCAAACGTGGAGGCCTCGGGACAAATCTCGACGCGCTAATTCCTACATCGTTGACCCTTGAGGGTAGGGAAGTTGCTCAACAGAACGAAGTATCCATTGATTCAATTTCTCCGAATCCACGGCAGCCCCGTACGGTATTCGACGAAGATGCACTCCGCGAGTTAACAGCGTCTATTAAAGAAGTTGGATTGCTGCAACCTCCAGTGGTTCGGGAAACTTCACACGGCCGTTACGAATTAGTAATGGGAGAGCGACGCTATCGAGCGGCCAAAGCAGCAGGGCTTACTTCCATCCCGGTGATTATTCGCCAAACGAATGACAACGATTTACTTCGCGACGCACTGATTGAAAACATTCACCGAAGTCAATTGAATGCATTGGAAGAAGCCGCTGCATATACAGATTTGTTAAATGATTTCAATTGCACGCATGAAGAATTAGCACAAAAGCTTGGAAAATCTCGTCCACATATTTCAAACACTATACGGTTATTGAATTTGCCTGCAACGGTACAAAGGAAAGTAGCAGCAGGAGTCTTGTCCGCAGGACATGCGCGTGCACTATTGGGACTTAGCAACGAGACCGACATCGAGCATCTAGCAAACCGCATTGTTGCTGAAGGTCTAAGTGTTAGATCTACAGAAGAAATTGTCGCAGCTGGCCTATCTACCGCGAAGACGAAGCGTAAAAACCCTACGCATCATGCTCCGCAAATGACAGAAATCGCTGACCGGCTCTCTGATTACTACGACACTAGAGTTCAGGTTCAATCGGGAAAATCCAAAGGCAAGATCGTCATTGAATTCTCGGGAACAGATGATCTAGAGCGGTTGTTGGGAATGCTTGAGAAATAGGGTTATTCTGTAATTTCGAATCCGCTACTTCGGCGGGCGATTTCCTGTTTAACTACACCGCCAAGTGCCTTAACTCCCTCACGAATTCGCTCTGGGGTTGGATGGCAATAAGACAGGCGCATTGCCCAGGTACCAAAGCCATCAGCATAGAAGGCAGTGCCAGGCACGTAGGCGACCTTGGCAACAATGGCTTTTGGAACCATAAGTTTTGTATCGATTTCAGGTGGAAGATTTACCCAAACATAAAATCCTCCGCCAGGTTTGGTCCAAGTAGCTGAAGCAGGAAAATACTGTTCGAGTGATTCCAACATTGCATCGCGTCTAACTTTATAAAGTTCCACAAACGATGCAATCTGATCTCTCCATGGTTGGTCTGCCAGATAATTTGAGATCGTTAGTTGTGTGAAGTTGGAAGGACAGAGGATGGAAGATTCACTCGCGATTATTAATTTCTCTTTGAGCGATGGTGGCACCAACGCCCAACCAACACGAAGTCCGGCCGCAATTGTTTTTGAGAATGAACCCAGATAAATAACATTCTCGCTATCTTCAGCGCGCATGGCATTAGGAGATGGGCGGTCAAAACCCAACAATCCATATGGATTGTCTTCAACAATGAAGATACTTTCTTCACGGCATATATCTAAAATTTCGGTCCGGCGATCTGCTGGAAGAAGAACGCCTGTTGGATTTTGGTAGTTCGGAATCAAATACAAGAACTTGATTTTTCGCCCGGTAGCGCGGACCGAAGCAATTGCTTCTCTCAAAGCATCCGGGACAAGCCCTTGATCATCGAGGGCGACATGGACAACCTGAGCTTCGTATTGCTTGAAGGTTCCAAGAGCCCCGACATAGGAGGGCGCTTCCACGAGAACGACATCGCCTGGATCGATGAAGATTCGAGAAATAAGATCCAAGGCTTGCTGTGAACCTGTGGTGACGATGACGTCATCAGGATTGGCGCGGATTCCTTCAAGAGCCATAACTTCACAAATTTGTTCACGGAGTTTGGGGTGGCCTTGTCCGCTTCCGTACTGAAGAGCCTCTGCGCCATTTGTCAGAATCAGTTGATTTACAACCGATGCCATCATCTCCATGGGCAGGGCAGAAAGGTTAGGCATGCCTCCGGCCAAGGAGACAATCTCCGGGCGTGAGGCAACTGCAAAAAGTGAGCGGATCTCGCTGGCCTGCATCCCGGCTGCGCGCGCGGCAAAGCGCTCCTCAAGATTTTGAGGTTCTCCGGTCTGATGGCGCGCAATGATGTTAGGCATTAGCGAAGTCTCCCACACCTAGATGCTCTGATGACGCCCTACCTTCGAAGGCCCGCCTTCTGTAGATCGGCAATACGAAGCGTTCCAGTCTTCGCATCATCTTCGGATGCTAAGTAGAGCCTTTGGATGGCGATGACAACTGCTTCGGCGATAACGTCTCGAAAGTCGGGTCTGGCCAACCGTTCGGCATCGCCGGGGTTGGTTAGGTATCCAACATCTATTCGGACTGTCGGTGATTTTGTCAGGCGGAGAAGATCCCAGGTCTTTGGGTGGGTTCTGCAGTTGAGCAGGTCGGTACGGGCGCAAATTTCGCGTTGGACTAGGGAGGCAAATCGCTCACCGACTACGGAGTGAATTCCATGTGCCTGCGCCCCGTAGTAGTAAGTGGTTACCCCGTGCGCTTTTTCATTAACGTATTCATCGGTGTGGAAAGAAAGTATTAAATCGGCGTTGGTACCGTTTGAGAAAGCAATACGTTCTGATTCCGCTGGCGAATTATTGGCTCCTCGGGTGAGAAAAACACTTACCCCTAATGCGAGCAACCGGCCTTCAAGACGCTGGGCAATGTCATAAACAATTTCTGATTCCTCAACTCCGTTTACGCTAATTCCGTGGTCACTGCCACCGCAACTTGGATCTAAGACGATGATCTTGTTGGCTAGCGAGGGCCCGCGATCTTTACGGTTGGCGCTCTCACGAAGAATCGACGGTGTGCCACCAGAGACCGTGCGAGTGAGCCTAATAAGCGCAGTAATCGTGGCAGGCCCGCACTTGCCATCTGCGACTACTCCAACAGATTTCTGAAATTCCCGAACCGCGTTCTCTGTCTTGCCGCCGAAAACGCCATCCACTCGGCCACAATCAAATCCCATCTCGGTAAGACGAGATTGGAGTGTTGCGACATCATCACCGCGAAGAAGTGGAGCGGGTTGCAGGTATAAAGAACGATCACCCAATTTCCACTGGGCCTCTTCCAGCGCTCGCAAAGTTACAGAGTTAACACTTCCACTTACACTCAAACCACGAGTCTGCTGGAAACTCCGGATCGCGTTGACGACACCTTCATCGATCACACTCGGATGTGAAACGAGAAGCCCTAGTCGGTTGAGGATGTTAATAATGTGGGTCGCAACATCCCCGCTTGCACCTTTACCGACCGAGAGTTCTTCCATTACATGCTAAATAAAGGCTTCAAGTTCCCGCAAAAGTGCTGGTTTTGGCTTTGCTCCGATGATCGTCTTAACCACCTGGCCATTAACAAAGACATTAAGTGTCGGGATCGATGTAATGCCATATTTAATTGCGATTGCTGATTCTTCATCGGTGTTGAGTTTCACAATCGTCAATTTGTCGCCGTGTTCTTTGGCGATTTCCTCGAGAATTGGGGCAACCGCGCGGCAAGGCCCACACCACTCGGCCCAAAAATCTACCAACACCGGCTTGGTGCTCTTCAATACAACTTCATCGAAAGTCGATGCTGTAACTGGCTGTGATGCGCTCATTTTCTACCCCTACTCATGTTTTCCAATTTCCAACAATACTGTCGAAAATCCGGTAACTGCGTGATTGTTGCCGTTAGGCCTTGTGGTGCGATAAAAATCTCTCAGCATCTAGTGCTGCTTGACAGCCGGTCCCCGCTGCAGTGATCGCCTGACGGTACGTATGATCAACCAGGTCCCCGCAGGCAAAGACCCCTTCCAGGTTTGTGCGTGTGGATCGCCCGTCGACAGTTACGTACCCCTCAGAATCCGCGTCGACTTGGCCAAGGACAAGTTCGCTGCGGGGATCATGCCCAATGGCTACAAAGAGACCGGAAAATTCGCGCGTAGAGAGTTCACCAGTCAGAGTGTTCTTCAACTGGAGCCCCTGCACTTTGATCTCGCCCAGCACGTCCACAACTTCGTGGTTCCAGAGAAATTCAATCTTTGGATTTGCGAATGCGCGCTCAGCCATAATTTTTGATGCGCGCAGACTATCGCGTCGATGAATGAGGACGACCTTCGTGGCAAACCGAGTCAAGAATGTTGCCTCTTCGATGGCCGAGTCGCCTCCACCCACGACAGCGATAACTTGGTCGCGGAAGAAGAATCCGTCGCATGTTGCGCACCAGGAGACACCTTTGCCCGAGAGGCGTTTCTCATTTGGGATACCAATTTCGCGAAAGGCAGAGCCCATCGCGAGAATTACGGCCCGAGCTTGGAGGGTGTTTCCTGAACCATCCTTTAAAATCTTTATCGGTCCGACGAGATTCATTTCCACGATGTCATCGGTGATGAGATTGGCACCAAAGCGTTCTGCCTGCTTGCGCATCGAATCCATCAAATCTGGTCCCATAACCCCGTCGGTGAAGCCAGGGAAATTCTCAACCTCAGTGGTGTTCATGAGAGCCCCGCCAGCGGTGACCGAACCTTCGTAGACAATAGGTGACAACTGGGCGCGTGCGGCGTAGATGGCGGCTGTGTAGCCTGCCGGTCCCGAACCGACAATCACTAAATCGTGGATTTTCTCTATGGAAATCATGGCATCACCATAACCCAAACCCAAAGTGGTTTATTCCCCACCCGCGGATGGTGGTATTCGACGAGAGCCAATAGCGCGGGCGAGCTGGGCTTTAGCGAGTTCACCCGACAGCGCAATTTCTGAAACACCGATTTTGTGGGCGACGAAGAAATACCCGATAAAACCGAGCACCATAATAAGTACGAGTTCTGCAAATCTGATGAGACCACCCGAATCCGAATTGGCCCAGGCGAAGTATTGAGATACGGCGAATAAGGGCAACATTGCAATGGCGGATGCAGCAAAGACACGGACGTGCTGTCCAAGAAAATCTCGAATACGGATTCTTCCCGTGTGCCGATCAAGGAGAATCAACGTGTAGAACAGGCCAAGTATGTAACTAATGGAGAAGGCAACGCCAAGGCCAACAGTCACCCACTGGCTTGGGAGTAGCACCAAAGAGAGATAAGACAACCCGACAGCGATGATATTGATGAGCAAGATTGAGGGAACTTGGGTTCTCGTATCTTCGAAGGCATTAAACCCACGGATCAAAATGATGTTGATGCTAAAGGCCACCAGACCGAGCCCGAGGGCTGCCAACACCTGTCCAACGTAAATGGCGTCGGCCTTGCTGATTCCGACGTAAAGGACACGAGTGATCAGTGGCCCAAAGAACATGAATGCCACAGCAGATGGAATCGTTAGTACGCCGACCATTTTTATTGCGCGGATCAATTGTTCGCGAACCTCTTCGCGCTTCTTTTCAATCGCCAATTTTGACAAGTGAGGAAGCAACGCGGTCACGATAGATATTGTGACGATCGAGTATGGAAGCATCATGATCAAATATGCGTTAACAAAGGGCGTGAAACCGACTCCAGTATTAACGCCTTCCTTGGCAGTTCGGACCGCAGCACTGGTGGAGACGTTAACGGTTACTAGATATCCGAGTTGAGAGATAAGAACATATATAAGGGTCCAACCTGCAAGTGAGAAGGATTTACCAAGCCCCTGCAATCCAAACTTGGGCCGCAAACTCATCCCGGTTCGTTTCACCACGGGAATGAGAATGAGCGCCTGTATGACGACCCCCAAGGTTGTGCCCCACCCCAAGAACCGTGTTTGCGCCGCGGTGATGCTGTGTGTTGAGAGGTGAGGGGCGTTTATCAAAACGATGACGAAGACGGCAATTACGGTGAGGTTGTTTACGATTGGCGCCCACATAAGTGGCGCAAATGAACCGCGCGCATTGGCGACCTGCCCAAGCATTGTGAACAACCCAAGGAAAAATATCTGTGGAAGGCAGTAACGGGTGAAGGCAATTGCTAGGTGGTATTCATTTTCAAAACCTTTAGTGGCAAATTCTGGGGCATAGATGCGGACGAGAACAGGTGCGAATATAACCCCAATTACTACAAGCGCGAGTAGCACCGAACTGATTGTTGTCACCAATTTGGATGCAAAGGCATGTCCGCCGTCGGAGTCGCTGAAGGAGCGAATCAATTGAGGGACGAAGATGGCAGTAAGTGCTCCGCCTACTAAGAGGTTGTAGAGAATATTTGGCATCGTGTTGGCGACGTTGTATGTGTCTGCCAACAGTGCTGTTCCTAGAACTGCGGCAGCCAGAATATTTCGGATAAAACCGGTAACGCGGGAGATGATTGTTCCGACCGCCATAATGCTGGAGGCATGAAGAAGTTCATTGGGTTTCATTTACGAGACCTCCGAACTCGGCGCACACTCTGGGTCGTTGCTGCCAAGAAGAGGAGTATGGCTGCACCTGTTGTAAACCACGCAACAGCTGGACTAATAACGGAGAGACTCAAAGATAAAATTACTGAATCGCCTAAAGGTCTGCCGGCGGAATTTCGAAATTCGGCGAGGACCGCAGTTGATCCCGGAGCAACGACCGTGAAGGGGACGCTGAGCTGAGTTTTTGAATTGGCGGCAAGTGAAAGCGTCTCGGGTCGGCCCACTCTAATTCGGGAGTTGAGCGGGGTGAGTTGAAGTGTGATCTTGACTGGTTCGGCGAAGTCATTGACCAGGGTAATTGGGACCTTTTCATGTTCAGAGGTCAACCGATACTTTCCAGGAACGATTCTCAGTTTGTGGTTTGCCGCAGCGACGGCCAGGTCCGCATTGTGGGCCAAATAGAGTTGAAGGTTTGTGGTGGAACCAGATGAGAGCAGAAGGGCAAGTTTTGAGCGTAATTCATCCAATTGCTTCGGTGGGACCGCCGTGCTGAGAAGGGCAATCGCGTGACGATTTGATGTGTAGGAATGAATCGCATCAGCGGCAATTTTGGTTCCAGTTGTCGTCCATCTGGCACCTCGTTCAACCAGAACTGCCCGACCAAGGGCCAGCTCCAGTTTTGTCTGGCTTGAGTCGTAGTAGTACGCCAGTTCACTTGGAGCCAGTCGTCTGATGAGTGAAAGTTCTGGATGTCCGTATGGAATGGCAACGACCGTGTCGTCCACGCTTTCTATCTTTAGTTGCGCCAGCCAGTTTTGTGCAGAAATATCTTTAACTGCGAGTGCGTTGATTTCATCCATCAAGGCGGCGTCAATTAACCAGGTACGTGGTTTGGAAACTGGCGTGTAGATCAATTGACCTAAACGACCAGTGGGTTGAAGGGACGCACTCAATTCGGTGTTGAGGGATACGCCCAGAAGATCGGTGTGAGGTGAATCCAATAAAATTATTTTCGAGTCAGCGGCCTGTGCGGCAATTGGAGATACGAAAAGCGAAATAGAAGCGATAAAGAAAGCCAGAATTGCCGAGCGGATGGGCGCCCTCATAGCTTTAGTTCTCCACTACGAGCTATCAACTTCTTCTCATCCGGGTAGGCAAGTCTTTCGATGATTTCATGGAGTGGGAACCAGGCGACTTCGTCAACTTCGGTAACTTGCGGTGCGAGCAAGCCCCCGACTTCGCGAAAGAGATAGTGGTGGACCGTTTTATGGATCCTCTTGCCACCGGCCATAAACCAGAAATCAATAATTCCAAGAGAACGGGAGATCTGAGATTCGATTCCGGTTTCTTCCATTACCTCACGCAAGGCGGCCTCTTCAGGAGTTTCACCTATTTCAATGTGTCCCTTGGGCAATGACCAGAGCAGACGCGTCCTCGCTGTGTCCTTCTGGTCGATTCGACCAATGAGAAGACCCTGAGTGCCACTGAAATCGATGACCAGGCCCCCTGCACTGACCTCATCAACTCGTTTTGCAAATGCCGGTCGGTCCTTTCTCTCGACGGGCTTGCTTTGGACAGGCTTGCGCGAGGGGGGTGTTTCAGTCTTCAAATCTTGAGATTGGGGGGCGCGATTGGCGGAGCGTTTGCGCCGCCTCCTCTTTTTCGTACTTTCGCTGCCCGCACCAGGTGCAGGGGTCATGGAGCAAGCGTACTGCCCTAGCCTTATCCCATTATGAAGAGAGCATTGGGCGCCGCGGGAGAACTTGCCATCAGATCCTTGATCGACCGAGCCCCTCTAGCCAGTTCCCTTGCCGATGCTTACAAGGGCGCCGGATTCCACTTGGCACTCGTGGGCGGTTCGGTGCGAGATGCGATCTTGGGGCGATTGGGCAACGATCTAGATTTCACAACCAATGCCAAGCCCGCGGTCTCCAAGAAGATTCTTAGCAAATGGGCAGAGAATGTTTGGGACACGGGGATTGCCTTTGGGACTGTGGTCGGAAAGCGCGGGGACACAACCGTCGAGGTGACGACCTACCGTAGCGAAAGTTATGAGATAGATAGCCGCAACCCAAATGTTGAATACGGGGATTCGCTCGAAGGGGATTTATCTCGACGCGATTTCACGATCAATGCGATGGCCCTGGAACTAACCCAAGGTGCGCCGATCTTCGTAGACCCACACGGTGGGCTAAAGGATCTTGGCGATCGCCTACTTAGAACCCCCAGCAGTGCCGAACAATCTTTTTCCGATGATCCGCTGCGGATGATGCGTGCTGCAAGATTTGCTAGCCAATTGAATTTCACTGTGGCCGATGACGTCCTCCAAGCAATGCGAGAAATGGCCGGGCGCATTTCCATAATATCTGCCGAACGCGTCCGCGATGAGTTTACGAAACTTCTCATGTCTGAGAATCCTCGAACTGGAATCACGATGTTGGTGGAAGTTGGCTTGGCCGACATAATTCTGCCCGAGATTCCAAGACTAAAACTTGAGATAGATGAACACCATCATCACAAGGATGTGTATGAGCATTCCTTAACAGTGCTCGAACAGGCAATTGCCCTAGAGGATCGTCTTAATGGCCCCAATTTGGTTATTCGTCTAGCAGCTCTTCTGCACGACATTGGTAAACCAAAGACGCGAAGCCTTATTGCAGGCGGTGGAGTTTCCTTTCATCACCACGAAGTCGTCGGCGCTCGCCTGGCACGGGAGCGTTTGAAGAAACTTAGGTTTGATGGTGACACGATTGAGGAAGTTGAAAAACTCATCGCTCTTCACCTTCGCTTCCATGGATATGGTCAAGGAGAATGGACGGACTCAGCGGTTAGGAGATACGTCCGTGATGCGGGCGACTTACTTGTGCATTTGCATGTTCTGACTCGAGCAGATTGCACGACGCGAAATAAGCGGAAGGCCGATTCACTTGCAGCGGTGTACGACAGCCTGGAAGAGCGAATAGATGAATTGATGCAGCAGGAAGAGTTGTCGAAGATCCGCCCGGATCTAGATGGAGCACAGGTTATGACGTTGTTGAACGTCAAACCTTCTGCCACCGTAGGTAGAGCTCTTGATTTTCTTCTCGAACTTCGTCTCGAGAATGGTCCACTGGGAGAGGCTCGTGCCACCGAAGAACTTATGAAGTGGTGGGCAGATCAGCCTTAAATTTCGAAGATCGTAGTACGAATACAAAGGTAGCCAGGTAGGCGAGGGAGATTGCCAAAGGCACGAGCGGGGCTTTGCCTGATGTTGGCAGGGCAAGAGCTGCAAGGACTGCGCCCGAGACAATCGCTGCGTTTACCAGCACGTCGTAGACGGCAAAGACCCTCCCTCGGAATATGTCATCGATTTTCGCCTGTACTAAGGCGTCGTTGGTGACTTTGAGGCTTTGACCGAAGAAACTTGTAAGAAATGCAGCGCAGTAAAGTGAAATCGGGGAGAATGAGATTGCGAGAAAAAGAGGCGAGGTCGCACTTCCGGCCATCATGTAACGAATCCACGTATGTCGACCGAAGCGAGCAACTCCATTTGGGGCAACCAACGCACCGAAGGTAATGCCTACTCCGACGATGGAGAGTGCGACCGCTAACCCGGCCAAACCCGCCTCCGGTTTGGAAGAATGGTGGAAAGAGTTTCGCTCGAGCAGTAGCGCTATCAGCACAAGGGCCGTCAGTCCTCCGCGTTGGATTGCAGTTGCAAGAATTCCTCTCGCTGCATCCGCATGTTTAAATAGATAAGTGAAACCTTCGCGCATTTCGATTAGGCCTTCAACGAGACTTGCTTTCACTTTCTCATGTTCTAGTGGTCCGATCTCTTGTCGCCTGATGCGAAGTGTCAGCATCGCCGCCGCGAAGTAGCCGATCGATGCAATGAGCATTAAAGAAGCATCCGAATGATTTGCATTGTGCATTGAATCAAGAATTTTTCGAATACCAAGACCGACTCCGCCGCCTAGAACTACCAGGAGCGAGCCACCTGTCACCGCTAAAGCGTTGGCAGCGATCAGTGATTTGGAATCAATAACCAATGGAAGTCCGGCCGATAGCCCCGCAAGTATCAATCGGTTAATTCCAAAGGCGACGAGCACAGCCACGGTGAGCTCGACGCCGGTTCTTCCTTGAAATACCAGCAAGGCAACTATGAATAGATCTACTGCTCGAAATAGGTTGGCCGCGAATAAAGCGCGTTGCCTCGAGATGCGATCAAGAACTGTTCCGACAAATGGGCCAACCAGTGAGTACGGCAGAAGTACGACTGCAAAGGCGAGGGCGGCTCCGAGTGCGCTTGCTTGGCGTTCAGGGGAGAAAAGGACGAAGGAGGCGAGGGCGCTTTGGAATACACCATCGACGGCCTGTCCAGTCCAGCGCAATGCAAAGAGCCTTGAGAGCCTGGGATGGCGGACAAGTCTCAGAAAACTCAAAGATTGCATCTTGGAAGAATAGTTTCTTTAACTTCATTAGTCTCGTTACTCTTGTCGCTATGAATTCGCAGAGGGCCTATGTCGACTACACGTTGGACAAGCGTGCGACGTTGATGGCTCTTTATCGTGGGAAAACTGATGCCTGCGATGCTGACCCGTATTTGTTGAAGGCAGCTAAATTTCATGGATCCCCCGCGAACCGGGCCTGCCCAGTATGTAAGAAGAAATCACTTGTCGAACTTCAGTACACCTTCGGGGATCAACTTGGGCAATATTCTGGGCGGATTAAATCCACAGCCGAGCTCAAGGAGATGGAGAATGAGTTCGGTGAATTTCGGGTCTACGTGGTCGAAGTGTGCAGAGAATGTTCTTGGAATCACCTGTGTGCCTCCTTTGTCCTAGGTGATGGGGTGACCAGAAAAGCGCCAAGACGGCAGCGGACTTTGGAAGATGAAGATTGGGTTAAGCGGTAACCTTCACGCGTGACTCGCAAAATTCTCCTGAGAACCGCAATTTTCATTGCTGGCCTTGGCTTTGTGGCTGTGGGCGGCCTCTTCATCTACGCCTATTTCACGGTAGATATTCCGAATCCGAAGGCCTACGTAAATAGTCAATCCACGATCATCGAGTACTCAAACGGAGTGGAGATAGGACGCATTGGTGCACAGAACCGTACGAGCCTTCCATTGGCAAATATTCCACTCAATGTCCGACGGGCGGTCTTAGCTGCAGAGGATAGGAATTTCTACTCCGAACATGCATTTAGCATCACGGGCATTGGGCGCGCAGTGCTGAATAATTTGCGCGGAGGCGCTCTGCAGGGAGGCTCCACCATCACCCAGCAATATGCGAAGACAGCCTTCCTGACGCCCGATCGAAAGATTCAGCGAAAAATCAAAGAACTTGTTATCGCGATCAAACTTGAACGGCAGCTTTCAAAAGATCAGATTCTCGAGAATTATCTGAACACGATTTATTTCGGACGTGGTTCCTACGGTGTGGAGACCGCTGCACAACAGTATTTCAATCGTGATGCAAGCCAATTGAGTCTTGCCCAGGCCGCCGTCATAGCAAGCATTCTGCGCTCTCCTGGCTATTACGATCCTTCATACTCCGCAGCCAATGAGGCACGTCTGCGCGCTCGATTCACATACGTCATCAACGGAATGCTCGGGGCCGGATGGATTACCAAGGAGCAGGCTGCCAAGGCCACCTTCCCCACAGTGAGTCCGCGGGTGGCATCCGGATCTCTATCGGGCCCTAAGGGTTATGTCATAGCGCTCGCACAGAAAGAATTGAATGCGCTGGGCTTCTCAGATGATCAGTTGTTGGTTGGTGGTCTTGTTATCAAAACGACCCTTGACCAGAAGGCACAGCAATCTGCGGTGGACGCAGTCAATAAGCAGACGCCGAGGCAAGCTCCAAGCAATTTGCACGTTGGGTTGGTTGCAATACGTCCGGGCACCGGAGAAATCATCGCGCTATACGGCGGAAAAGATTATGTAGTGCGACAACTCAGCGATGCCACTCAATCAATCGCGCTTGCAGGTTCCACTTTCAAGCCATTTGCACTGGCGGCCGCGCTCGAACAAGGAATACCGCTGACGTCAATGTGGGACGGGCGATCTCCGCAAACATTTGACGATGCGGGTAAGCCTTACAAAGTTTCCAACTATGGCAATGAGCAATTCCCGAAAGTCTCACTTCTCATTGCAACGGCCCATTCTGTAAATACTGTTTATGTCCCGTTGGGAATTAAAGTTGGACCGAACGCGGTTGTCGACGCCGCCCGCCGCGCGGGAATTCCACAAAGCGTTGCAATGATGCCAACACCTTCGGTTGTCTTGGGCGTTGCAAGCCCACACGTCATCGATGTCGCGGCAGCATTTGCCACCTTTGCGGCACAGGGCGTTTATGCCAAACCATTCCTTGTTAACCAAGTTTTCGGTGCAAATAAAGGGGTGCTCTATCAAGCAAAACCTCAAGGCCAAGAAGTTTTCGCAAAGGACGTCATGGCCGATTTAACGTATGCATTAACTGAAGTAGTTCAGAGAGGTACTGCCGCGTACGGAACTGCAGGGTTGGGTCGTCCGGCCGCGGGTAAGACGGGCACGAGTGAGCAGAACGCTTCGGCTTGGTTCAGTGGATACACACCGCAATTAGCCGCCTCGGTAGCTTTCTTCAGAGAGAACGCCTCGCAATCCCTCAATGGAATAGGTGGGTTGAACTCCGTGACGGGCGGAACGTTCCCTGCCAAAGTGTGGACGGCTTTTATGAAAGGCGCTCTACTTGGCCAGCCCAAGATGTATTTTCCCAAACCCGTACATATTGGTGGCATGGGCGCAATCCCCATGTCGCCATCTCTCATGACTCCGACGCCAACTCCTTCGGGACCTTCGGGGACATCAGGGCCTTCGGGTGTCACTGGTCCTTCTGGTCCTACTAGTACCGCAACACCCATACCTTGAGATCCCGCTGAGTCGATCTCATGTTTGCGACCATCCGATCAGGTTCATTAGCAAAAACCTTGGTCCTTTTAGCGGTTCTCACCAGTCTTCTATCATTTGCCAAATTCGACCATTGCCGTAATACAAATTGGGCCGCGCCAGACTCTTACGTGCACGCCTGCTACTCCGATATCCCGATTCTTTTCAGTGCTCGCTCCCTCGACTCTCATCAGTGGGCCTACAAAGGCGGCACCAACGCTGTTGAATATCCCGTCGTCATGGGCGCCGTCATGTGGGCAACTTCGTGGATCGCACCGAGTGGATCGCATTCGCTCAGAGGTTACTTCGATTTCAATGCCCTGCTTATCGCACTCTTATTTATCTTTTCTGTTCTGATTGTCTGGAAGATCCGACCGGAGTACGCATACCTTTCTGCCCTATCTCCAGGTGTGATAGTCGCGCTTTACATTAATTGGGATCTCTGGGGTATCGCGACGATGCTATTGGCAATTTACTATTTCGATCGACGAAGACTAAACGTCAGTGCGATTCTCCTTGCCGTTTCGATCGCGACCAAATTCTTTCCCGTTTTTCTCCTCCTCCCCATCGTCTTCATACTTTGGAGGAGAGAGGACATCAAAGCGATAGCCAAGTATTTGGTGACAACTGCTGCTGTGTGGCTCGCGATCAATGCGCCAGTGATGTTAACGACGCCTCAAGGGTGGTGGCATTTCTACAAGTTAAATTTGGATCGTGGTTCTGATTGGGGCTCGCTCTGGTATTCGCTCTCCTTGATGGGAGTGCACATTCGGTTTCTGAACTACCTGACGATCTTGACCCTGCTTCTCGTTCTCTCGGCGATGATGGTCTTTCTCCTGGAGATTGAGCACACTCCAACACTTGCCGAGGTGAGCTTCATTCTCATGGCGGCAACATTGTGCATAGGGAAGGTCTATTCCCCGCAATATGTTCTCTGGTTGGCCCCATTGGCCGTCATCGCCCTCAAAGACCGGAGTCAGCTTTTCGCCTTCTGGCTCTGGCAGATCGGGGAAATGATCTATCACGTGGCGATCTGGCAACATCTAGCCTCAGTCTCGGGTTCTCATTTTGGTCTGCCCGATCTGGGCTATGCCCTGGCCAGCTTGGGCCGCATTGCCACCTCGATCTATCTCATCGCCGTTTTTGTCAGGTATTTGCTCAAAACCCCATCCCCACAGGCTCAAATCTCTCGCGGCCGTCTGGCTGATTTTCTATTCAGTGCTGGGGCAAGTTACCCTTAGCCTCCCCTCGCCAACAGGTGCGGGGAGCACTAACACTCCTGTCACGGAGATACCGTGGCCGCTTTAGTCCAGAGGAGGTCGGGTTAACGCATGCGTCACTATGAATTAATGGTCATTCTTGATCCAGAACTAGAAGAACGCACGGTCACACCAAGCCTTGAGACATATCTCAAAATCATCAAAGAAAGTGGTGGCCGCGTCGACAAGCTCGACGTTTGGGGAAAACGCCGCATGTCTTTTGAGATTTCAAAGAAGTCTGAAGGAATTTATGCCGTGGTTGATATGCACTGCGAGCCAGCTGCGATCAAAGAGTTGGATCGTCAACTCAATTTGAACGAAGCGGTTCTACGCACAAAAGTTATACGTCCCGAATAATCTTCGAATTATTTAGCGAATAATTTTCAGCGTCCGCAAAACACTTAAGAGAAGAGAAAAAAATGGCTGCAGGAGATACAAACATCACCTTGATCGGCAATCTTGTCGATGATCCAGAACTTCGCTTCACCCCATCAGGTGCAGCAGTTGCGAAATTCCGTGTTGCCTCCACACCTCGTTATTTGGATAAGAATACGAACGAGTGGAAAGACGGAGACAGCCTCTTCCTCCAGTGCCAAATTTGGCGTCAAGCAGCAGAAAATGTTGCTGAGTCACTGACCAAGGGGATGCGAGTCATTCTTTCTGGTCGCCTAAAACAACGTTCATACGAAACCAAAGAGGGCGAAAAGCGCACCGTCTTTGAAGTAGAAGTTGACGAGGTCGGACCATCATTGCGAAATGCGACAGCGAAGGTTACAAAGACCACTCGCCAAGCAGGAGCAAGCGGTGGGTTCTCGGCCCCAGCATCTGAAACCTTCAATGACGATCCATGGGCTGCTGCATCGACTTCACCGGCCGGCGGCGGATGGGCAACCACCACCAACGACGAGCCACCTTTTTAAATCCACCATCCATCCATTCCTGCGTTAGCAGGGCACCCGTAAAGGAGCACCACAATGGGAGCACGTAATAACAGAGCGCTCAAGGAGCCGAAGAATAAGTCTGCTAAGGCTGCGGCGCTCAACAAGAAGTTCAAGAAGAAGCCATGCAGCTTCTGTCGCGACAAAGTTAGCTATATCGATTACAAGGATATTGCGACTCTGCGTAAGTACATTTCCGATCGTGGCAAGATCCGCGCTCGCCGTGTCACAGGAGCCTGCACCCAACACCAACGCTCGATTGCAACTGCTGTAAAGAACAGCCGAGAAGTTGCTCTCTTGCCTTACACCTCGACAGCGCGATAAGGGGATCTGAGACAAATGAAACTTATCCTCACTCGTGAAGTAGCAAATCTTGGTCAAGCCGGCGATGTCGTAACCGTTAAAGATGGTTTTGCTCGCAATTTCCTTCTTCCACGTGGCAATGCAATTGCCTGGTCCCTTGGTGGAGAAAAGCAGATCGAAGGCATTCGTCGGGCACGCGCTTCGCGTGAAGTTCGCGACTTAGATCATGCAAAGGAAATCAAGGCGACATTGGAAGCCGCAACCGTGACCGTTTCGGTCAAAGTTGGAACTTCCGGTCGTCTCTTTGGTTCTGTTACCGATAAAGATGTAGCCGCTGCCATTAAGGCTGCGACTGGATTGGATATCGACCGACATAACCTCAAATTGGCTGGGCATATCAAGAAGATCGGTACCCATGCGGTAAAGGTCTCACTTGCTCACCAGGTCGTAGCAAGCGTCTCCATCTCGGTGGTCGCTGCAGCTTAAGTAGACAGATTTAGAACGGGTTCGCTGATTACAGCGGGCCCGTTTTATTTTCCCGTGACCTGGGTCAGCATCTTCGAAAAGTACGGGCTGGCAAATTCTGCTTGAGCCAATTCATACTTCTCCATACCCCAAGCCCAGAAGTCAAAATCTAATTCGGAGACCGAGCTTTGAATTGAAGCCCAGAGAGTCCACCCATATTTGCCCAGAAGTGCTTGAAGCCAGGCCCTCGCAAGTTTCTCCGGGCGGTGGGCTCCGTAGTACGTATCGACAAGTTCTTCCAGCGCCGCAAGGTCCAAGAAGGATTCTGCCCAAATGTTGCCTAATTCGAAGCAAGCATCGTTATTACCGGAGTACTCATAATCGATGATCCAAATTTTCTCTCCGTCGTCAATGAAGTTTCCAGGCAGGAGGTCGTTATTGCACGGCACTGTTCCATCATCGAGAATCTTCATCGCCGCAAACATTTGATCAATCTGCGGTGCATAACTTAGGTAGTTATCCGGCAAGCGAAATCCACGCTCTTTCACGATACCCAGATATGACTTCTGAATATCGAACATGTTGAAATCCCTGACGAAGGGCTTAGCCGAGTGAAGGACGCGGCAACTCTGGGCGATTCGTGGCAAATTTGCCAACACGTCTTTGGCAGAAAAGGTGCGACCGTTGAGATACTCGATGACCAACACGCCCTGCCCCGGGAGGTAGCAATGAACTTCTGGTGCAATTCCGATTTGGGCGGCCAATAATGAGTTCTGATATTCGGATTCGCGATCGATTGAAAGCAACGAAGAACTGTTGCTAGAAATACGAGCAACGTACTTCTTTCCTGCACCCTGAACTAACAGATTTCTATTTGTCAGACCGCCGGAAAGTTCGGTCACTGCGATTCGATCTCTTAGGCAGGGAACTTGATCAAGGAGCGACCCATAAATCTCTTCTAATGAAGTAGTGGAGTCGATCACGCGCTCAGGATACATTTGCACCCATGGCTACGTCAGCAATTCCAGAAAGAGCGAAGATCGTCATTATCGGTGGCGGAGTGGGTGGCACATCGGTTGCCTATCATCTGGCCGAACTTGGCGAGAAAGACGTCATATTGCTAGATCGAAGTGATCTCACTAGCGGATCAACATTCCATTCGGCTGGCTTAGTGGGGCAATTGCGGGCAGACCCGACCTTGACGAAAATGAACATGCACTCTGTAGACCTCTACAGAAAACTGGAGGCAACGCAGACTCCTCCTAGTTGGAAAGAGTGCGGGAGCATCAAACTTGCCTCATCGCCTGAACGCATGGAAGAAATTCGTCGTCAGATCGGTTGGGCTCGGACATTCGGGTTGGATTTGAAGGAAATATCGCCGAAAGAAGCCCAAGATCTCTTCCCACTGATGGATCTGGAAGGCGTGGTGGGGGCCTGTTATATGGCATCCGATGGTCAGGTTGACCCCTCGCAGCTCGCTCAGGCCCTCGCCTCCGGGGCAAGGCGCGGCGGGGTGCAGATCTTCACCCACACGCGAGTTCTTGGAATAACAACAAAGGACGGACGCGTTACGCACGTCCAAACAGATAAAGGAAGCATTGAGTGCGAGATCGTCGTTAATTGTGGTGGAATGTTTGCTGCCGAACTCGGGCGAATGGTAGATGTTCGAATTCCAATCATTCCGATGAGCCACCAGTACTTGATTACAGAGAACTTCCTGCCAGCAGGAGCGCCTTATCTTCCCTCGCTTCGGGACCCGGATTTGCTTATCTATTTCCGTCAAGAGGTGAGCGGACTTCTCATGGGCGGTTATGAACGCAATTCCAGAGCATGGACTGCGGATTACGAACATCTCGACAATATTCCGGCCGACTTCAATGGAAGATTGTTACCAGAGGAGTGGGATCGATTTGAGGAGATCGCCGAGAATTCTCAGCGACGCGTGCCAAAAATGGGCGAAGTGGGAGTTAAGAATTTTATCAACGGTCCTGAAGGATTTACTCCGGATAACGAATTTTGTTTAGGTGAAACTTCGATTGGCGGCTTCTATGTCGCGGCAGGATTTTGCGCACATGGAATCGCAGGAGCAGGCGGAATCGGCAAGGTCGTGGCCGAATGGATTGTCGCTGGCGAGCCCACCATGGATCTCTGGCACATGGATATCCGACGATTCGGGCAGGCCTACAAATCTGCCAAATTCACTCTCGAACGCGTAACAGAGAACTATGAGGAGTATTACGATATTCACTATCCCGGCGAAGAACGCAAGAGCGCTCGTCCATTGAAGAAGTCGCCAGTTTATGAATGGCACAAATCGCACAGCGCAGTCTTTGGAGAAAAGGCAAGTTGGGAGCGAGTGAATTATTACGCAGATAACGAGAGCAATGATGAGTTCGCGCCTTACGGTTGGGCTGCTAAACATTGGTCTAGCGCGGTAAGGGCCGAGCATCTTGCAACACGGGAGAGTGCCGGATTATTTGACGAATCGAGTTTTGCGAAGATCACTGTAAAAGGCGAAAAAGCAGCGTCATTCCTTAACTTTGCGTGTGCCAATGACGTAGTTAAAGGTATGGGGCGTACGGTCTACACCCAGGCGTTGAACTCCCGGGGCGGAATTGAATCCGATTACACGGTGACACAAATTTCTGAACACGAGTTTATGATCGTCACGGGCACCGCATTTCTTGTTCACGATATGGGCTGGTTGGAGAAGATTCGGCGGGAGCATGACTTTGAAGTCGAAATTTCCGATATCACTTCAACTCTGTCATGTTTTGGCATTTGGGGGCCGCGCGCCCGCGAAATTTTGCAGGCCCTCACGTCATACGATTTGAGTCATACAAATTTCCCTTTCATGCATTCGCGTGAGATTGTGATCGCCAATGTGACTGTGCGAGCGACAAGAATTACATACGTCGGCGAACTTGGTTGGGAACTGTATGTTCCAGTTGCAGACAGCGAAGTCGTGTGGCGAGCATTGATTGATGCCGGAGAGAAATTCGGAATGAAAGTCTGCGGCTATCGGGCAATTGAATCTCTGCGTCTTGAAAAGGGATACAGGGCATGGGGCGTGGAAATTTCCACCGAGACAAATCCCTTTGAGGCCGGGCTTGATTTTGCAGTTGCCTTGAAGAAGGAATCTTTTATCGGAAAGAGTTTTCTACTCAAGGCTGAAGAGGATCTTAGAAGGAAGCTCGTCCCGATTCTCTTCGATGATATTCGGCAAGTCCCTCTGGGAAATGAACCAATTCGAATCGGTGAAGAGATCGTCGGCAGAGTTAAGAGCGGCGGCCAGGGCTACACGATCAACAAAGCCATCGCATACGCCTACCTACCCATCGAACACAGCGGGATTGGAACGAGGGTAGACGTCGAATTCTTCGGTGACTGGAGAAGCGGAGTCATTGCCGCCGAACCACTCTTTGATCCCACGAGTTCGAGAATTCGTTCTTAGATATCAATATATGAGATGTAGAAATAAACTTTTCTTCACACGCTGTGGATGAGCGAATTGACGCTGACCTGCCCTCTTAGCCAACGCGTGGAGATTCAAGAACGGTTATCCACAATTCATCAACAGGGCATTACACAGGAATAGGGCAGTTATTCCCGTCTTCTCCACAAGCAATCCACAAGGGCGGGAGGTGGTTTCTGGTGTCTTGGCGGGCTACTGCCTACCGTTCACCCACGCGCCATAACAATGGTGACTGTCGGTGGTGGCTGGGAAGGTGGTGGATGTGAGCATTACAGAACTTCCCCAACGACCTCGATCCGAACCCGAGTTTGAACGAACCCCACCTCAAGACCTGATTGCCGAACAGAGTGTTCTCGGCGGAATGTTGCTCAGTAAAGATGCAATCGCCGATGTTATTGAAATTCTCCGCGAGCGCGATTTCTATCGACCAGCGCACGAAACTATTTATGACGCGATCTTGGATTTGTACGGCCGCGGCGAACCCGCTGATGCGGTTACCGTCTCTGCCGAACTCACGAAGAGGGGTGAGATAGCCCGTGCAGGTGGCGCCCCATATCTGCACACTCTTATCTCATCGGTTCCAACTGCGGCCAACGCCGGCTACTACGCCAAGATCGTACGCGAACGCGCAATCATGCGCCGTCTAGTCGAAGCCGGAACAAAAATTGTCCAACTCGGATATAGCGCCGAAGGCGATGTCGATGATTCCGTGGATCAGGCACAGGCAGAGGTCTACTCCGTAACCGAACGTCGCGCCAACGAAGATTACGTGCAACTGAGCACCCTGCTTCCACAAGCACTTGATGAGATCGAAGCGATCTCAAAGGGCGTCGGCGCAGAAGGAGTGAAAACTGGATTCAAAGATCTCGACACTCTGACCAACGGTCTTCACCCAGGAAACATGATTGTTCTTGCAGCGCGTCCTGCGGTGGGTAAATCAACTCTTGGTCTGGATATCGCCCGTTATGCATCCATCCACGGTGGAAACACCTCGGTGATTTTCTCTCTTGAAATGAGCCGATCTGAAATCACGATGCGTATGTTGTCGGCCGAGGCTCGAGTTGGATTGAACAATATCCGTGCAGGAAACCTCAGTGATGAAGAGTGGTCGCGCTTGGCGCGCCGCATGGGCGAGATTTCCGCAGCTCCTCTCTTTATCGATGATTCACCCAACCTCTCCCTTATGGAGATCAGGGCAAAGGCGAGACGTCTCAAGCAAAGGCATGATTTAAAGCTGATAGTTATTGATTATTTGCAGTTGATGACGAGTGGAAAGCGCGTTGAAAGCCGTCAGCAAGAAGTATCTGAGTTCTCTCGCCAATTGAAGCTACTAGCCAAAGAACTCGACGTTCCTGTTATCGCGATCTCACAGTTGAACCGATCTCCCGAGCAGCGTTCGGATAAGAAGCCGATGCTCTCGGACCTTCGTGAATCAGGATCGATCGAACAGGATGCAGACGTCGTTATCTTGTTACACCGCGATGATCTCTACGACAGTCAGAACCGATCCGGTGAAGCTGACCTCATTATTGCCAAACACCGTAACGGTCCAACCCGCACTATTACCGTGTCGGCACAACTTCACTTTGCTCGATTCGTCGACATGCCGCAAAGTTCGGCACCTACTGATTACACGCAACAGCGTGGAGACAATAATTAGATCAAGTTTTTGGGAACATGCACTTGTCTGCGAACACGATCGGCAAGGATGATCCCCGCAATTACTACTGCGCCTCCCACCAATTGTGTTGGTGTCAAGATTTCACCCAACCACCACCAGGCAAATCCTCCTGCTACTACTGGTTCGAGCATTCCGATAACGCTGCTTGTCGACGCCGATAGAAGTTTTAGGCCATTGAGGACAAGGACGTAGGGCAGGATCGTGCCCATCACGATAATCCAGAGTAAGAGCACCCAGCCGGGCAAGGTGTAGTTCTTAAATGTCCCTTGCAGGTTGATGTGTTGGCTAAATATCTGGGTAGGAAAACTCCATAAAGGAGTGAAAATTGCCCAGACCAAAGAGGCGATTCCCAGACCCCAGAGCGTCAAAGTGCTCGTGGATCTTTGAGCCACCAATTTTTCCCCGAGAAGAAAATAGGCGGCCAGGGCGAAGGCGTCGATAAAGGCGGCAATCAGGCCAACTCCATTGAGTGTGAGCCCACGCCAAACTTGCCCCACGAGCAACAAACCAGAGAATCCAAGTCCGAGGGAGAGCCACATCATGGATGGGACATGAAGCTTGAGAATGAAGCGGATATAGAGAACTATCCAAATCGGCGCGGTGAATTCGATGATGAGAGCAATGCTGATTGGCATACGTGCGATTGCAATGAAATAACCCACCTGAACAGCTGCAAACCCGATCGCTCCGTATGCAACAAGCCAAGGCAACTCACGGCGAGTGGTCTTCAGCGAATCACCTTTACGTGCGAGTACGAATAGAAGAAGGATCAAGAATGCGCCAGTGCACCGAGCCTGAGTTAATCGCCAGGCCGACAGTCCACCTGCAAGTACCAATTTTGAAATAACGCCATTGAAGGCAAAAGCCACTGCTCCGAAGACTAAGAAGGCCTCGGCGCGGAGTGATTTGAGCACTCAGATAGAGTACTTTAAAAAGCGGACTCGGGAATCTCCATGATCGAGTTGTCAGTTGATTCAACGATTGCGCGATCGGCCGAAATGTGCGGCAAGTAATTGCGAACGAAGAACTTGGCCGTGGCAATCTTCCCAGAGTAGAAGTCGGCGTCTTTGCCGGCGGTGGGCAACTTGCTCGCTGCGATGTCGGCTTGTCGAAGTAATAACCAGGCAGTGATGGTCTCGCCCACCGCCATCAGGCATCTGGACGCATTGAGACCAACTTTGTATATCTCTGCCGGATCGGACTGTGAAGCCATAGCGTGGCCAACCAGGACACTGATGATTGCATTGAGGTCTTCGAGCGTCTTTTGGAGCGCAAGCTTCTCTTCAAGATGGGTGCCGCCAGATTTGGCGAAAGCGCCGATCTCCTTGCTGAGAAGGCCAATCGCACGGCCGCGGTCCTTGATGATCTTGCGGAAGAAGAAATCCAATCCCTGGATGGCAGTTGTGCCTTCGTAGAGCGTGTCGATTTTGGCATCGCGCACGTACTGTTCTATCGGCCAATCTTGCGTAAAGCCAGAACCACCGAAAGTCTGGAGCGATTCGGTACCAAGGAGGGTCCATGACTTTTCACTGCCATAGCCTTTAACGACGGGAAGAAGCAGGTCGGCAAGGGCATCTAGGTCGTCCTGCTTATCTTTTTCCATTCCTTCAGCGCGGGCAATGGCTACTTCATCCTGGATTGAGGCCGCGTATAGAACTAGCGCTCGCATACCTTCGGAATAGGCTTTTTGTACCATAAGCGAACGACGAACATCTGGGTGATTGATGATCGTGACGCGGGGGCTGGTCTTGTCGCTCATGAACTTCATGTCGCCACCTTGAACACGAGTCTTCGCGTATGCAAGGGCTTGTTGGTAGCCGGCAGACAAAGTTGCGATCGCCTTGGTACCGACCATCATCCGTGCAAATTCGATGATCTTAAACATTTGCGCAATGCCCTCATGGACATCTCCAAGTAAGTAACCAACTGCTGGTTCCTTCTCGCCAAGATTCATCTCACACGTTGAAGAGACATTGAGTCCCATCTTGTGTTCAACCTTAGTGACGAAGACTCCGTTACGCTTTCCAAGCGCACCAGTTTCGAAATCAAACATGAATTTTGGAATAAGGAAGAGACTCAATCCTTTTGTGCCGCCTCCACCACCTTCGCGTCGTGCTAGAACAAAGTGCACAATGTTCTCACTGAGGTCGCTATCCCCTGATGTGATGAATCTTTTTGTACCAGTGATATGCCATGTGCCATCGCCTTGCTGAACTGCCTTCGCGCGGCCGGCGCCGACGTCACTGCCGGCATCTGGCTCAGTGAGCATCATGCTGGCGCCCCAATGGTGATCGACCATCTGTTTTGCAATTTTCTTCTGATCGTCGGTTCCGAGCATGTAAGCGACGTGGGCAAATCCGTATGTCGAGGCATATATATGGATGGAAGGATTGGAACCGAGAACCATTTCGGCAATGGCCCAACGTAGAGAGGATGGAATCTTTGTTCCGCCGAGCTCAGGAGGTGTATCAACGCGCCACCACTCACCTTGGATGTAGGCGTTATAGGATTTTTTAAAAGACGCTGGAACTTTCACATCTCCGGTTGTCGGATCGAAATCCACACCTAGACGATCGCCTTCCACAAAAGAGGCGGCCAGGTCATTCTCTGATAATCGTTTGATCTCCTCAAGCATGCCCATCGCGGTATCGCGATCAAGATCCTTATAGACGGACTTGCCAAGAATTTCACCTCGCCCAAGGAGCTCAAAAAGACAGAATTCGATATCGCGCAGGTTGGCGGTGTAGTGGCCCATCAGGTGATTCCCCCAGTACGTTTGGATAGAGCCCAAGGATGCTACTGGTCAGTAACATATGCAACCTCGACTCGCCCGACCTGTGGATATGTCCCCCGAACGACCTCTGTCGGTGCTATGCGAGCGTGAACATACTGAGCAACGTGAAAAGAACTTCCCTGGCGTTTTGCCTACCCCAAAAAGGGTGGGGGTGATTTGAGATGTCCATAACGGAGATTTCCCCCTCCTTTGAGATCCTTCCTCCCCAAAAGAGCACAGCCGAGGGAGTTGCGCCTGCGCCAACACCGCCGGGGCCGGCCCTTGTTCTTGTCAAAGATTCTGCAGCTCTCACAGAGCTGGATTATGCGAAGACTCTGGCGGCAATGGCCGGAATCGCGTTCGTTGAATTAATTGATTATCCGATTGATCGCACCTCAATCTCATTGGTCTCTGCCGCCATTTGTCGCCGACATGAAGTTCTACCTCTAAGAATTCACAATGGCCGCCTCGTGCTGGCGATGGCTGATCCTGGAAACGTCATTGCCATTGACGACGTACGCGCGGCGGCACGGATCCAAGTAGAAGCAGTTGGAGTTACACGAAGTGACTTACTAAGTGCAATTGATCGCTATTTGCGTGCAGACGATGAATTGAATGACCTAACATCGGCGCTGCTTGAAACCAATGCGCCTGCCGAAACAAATGACTACGGCATCATGGAATCTCCCGAGGGAGATGCACCAATCGTTCGCTTTGTAAATTTGCTTGTCAGCCAAGCGATTCAAGATCATGCATCTGATATTCACATCGAACCAGCCGAGCATGATGTTCGAGTCCGTTATCGCATCGACGGCGTGTTACATGAAATGCAGAATGCGCCTAAGAGTATTCAGAACGGCGTCATCTCGCGTTTAAAGATCATGAGCGATATTGATATTGCCGAAAGACGTAAGCCCCAAGATGGTCGCATGTCTGTGCGACACGGTGGTCGCAAGATTGATTTGCGTGTTGCGACGTTGCCCACTGTCTGGGGCGAGAAAATCGTCATGCGCATTCTTGACAACCCGAACTCAAGTCTTGACGTTCGCGACTTAGCTTTGCTTGATCGCAACTTCAAAGCCTATGAAACCTCATACACAAAACCTTATGGAATGATTCTGGTTACTGGTCCAACAGGCTCGGGAAAGTCGACGACGCTATATACAACGCTTAGCGCTGTTGCGAAACCAGAAATCAATGTCATCACGGTTGAAGATCCTGTCGAATACAGGATGGAAGGCATCAACCAGGTTCAAGTAAATCCAAAAGCTGGTCTGACATTTGCAAGCGCACTCCGCTCGATTCTGCGAAGCGACCCAGATGTCGTTCTCATTGGTGTGCAGGGTCGATAGCACCAGGTGGCCGGTGAGTGAT
>JANXZB010000088.1 GCA_025355765.1 Actinomycetes bacterium | reverse complement strand
GTGTCCTCGGCCGGAGTCGGACCGGCGACCTACCGCTTAGGAGGCGGTTGCTCTATCCACTGAGCTACGAGGACTTTCATGCGCAATATTGGCAGATTAAAGGGCATTGGCTAGCATTGGTCTCCTAGTACCCATCAATAGTTACATGAATGAAAGGCCGTTCAATGAAAGCGCTAGTTATAGGCGCAGGCGGCGTTGGCAGGGCAATAGCAAATATTGCTTCCCGAAGGTCATTTATCAGTTCCATGGTGATCGCCGATCGCACTCTGGCACGCGCGGAAGAAGCCGTAGCCAGGGTCAAAGACGCTCGATTCTCTGCCGCGCAGGTTAACGCTGCCGAACTTGAGGACATCCGCGAACTCATCCGTCGGGCCGACCCTGACGTTGTCATCAACGCGGTAGACCCCCGTTTCGTCATGCCGATCTTCTTGGCTTGCGAGATTGAGAACACCAACTACATCGATATGGCCATGTCACTTTCCCGCCCCCACCCCCACTACCCAAACACCGAAACCGGTGTGAAATTGGGCGATGAGCAATTTGCCCGTGACTGGAACTGGAGCGAGCGCGGCATCTATGCACTCGTTGGAATGGGCATCGAGCCCGGAATGAGCGATGTCTTTGCACGCTACGCATCCGATCATCTCTTTAACCGGATTGATTCCATAACCGTTCTCGACGGCTCGAACCTGACCGTCGAGGGCCATGATTTCGCCCCGTCATTTTCTATCTGGACAACGATCGAGGAGTGCCTCAATCCTCCGTTGGTCTGGGAAGACGGCCGCGGTTGGTTCACGACCGAGCCATTTAGCGAGATTGAAACTTTCGATTTCCCCGAAGGCATCGGACCTGTCGAGTGCGTCAACGTCGAGCACGAAGAAGTTGTTCTCATTCCACAGAAAGTTGATGCAAAGAAGGTCAACTTCAAATACGGCCTTGGAGCTGAGTTCATCACAACGCTGAAGACAATTCACATGCTCGGCATGGACCGCAAGGAAAATGTTGAAGTACAAGGTGTCTCGGTAGCTCCTCGCGATCTACTGGCTGCATCTTTGCCAGATCCAGCCACTCTCGGCGAGCGCATGAAAGGCAAGACTTGCGCCGGCGCGCTCGTGAAAGGTTTGAACAAAGAAGGCCAGCCTTACGCGTGCTACATCTACAACGTCGTTGACAACGAATGGTCGATGAAGGAATACGGTGACCAAGCAGTTGTCTGGCAGACCGCAGTAAACCCTGTAGTTGCAATGGAACTGCTGCATAAGGGCATCTGGGAGCCACTGGGAGTAAATGGTCCTGAATGGTTTGATCCAAAGCCATTCCTTGACTTACTTGAAACCTACGGGACAAGTTGGACTATCCGTGAGGAAGATTCAAGCGGGATAGAGATCTAGCCCAACATGAACAACGACTTTGATGTTGTCATCGTCGGTTCTGGCTTTGGCGGTTCGGTCTCTGCGCTGCGCTTGGTTGAAAAAGGTTACAAGGTTGCCGTTCTAGAAGCAGGGCGCAGGTTTGTCGATTCAGATTTTCCGAAGACTTCATGGCGGCTGAGCAAGTTCCTCTTTATGCCCCGTCTTGGTCTTCTTGGTTTGCAGCGAATTCACTATCTGCCCGATGCAATCATCCTGGCCGGTGCAGGAGTCGGCGGCGGGTCATTGATATACGCGAACACCTTGTACCAGCCAGGGGATAAATACTTCCGCGATCCACTCTGGTCACACATCACCGATTGGAAGAGCGAGCTCACCCCATTCTACGAACAGGCAAAGCGAATGCTCGGCGTTAGCGTGAATCCCTATTTCTCCCCCAGCGATCAGGCAATGAAAGATGCCGCAATCGCGATGGGTGTCGGTGAGACATTTCAGATGGCGCCCTTGGGCATCTACTTTGGAGACGGAACAGATACAACAGTGGCTGATCCCTACTTCGGTGGCGTCGGGCCAGAACGCAATGGCTGCATCCAATGCGGGGCGTGCATGACAGGCTGTCGCAACAACGCAAAAAATACTCTGCCGAAGAACTACCTCGGACTTGCCGAAAAGGCCGGAGCAAAAGTTTTCCCGCTAACAACTGTGACGAAGATCGAACAAGGGTCAAAAGGTGAGTGGATCATCCACACAAGCAAGACGGGACCACGACCAACCCCTGGAGAGACCTTCACGGCAAAAGATGTGGTGATTGCGGCAGGTACATACAACACGCAGAAGTTGCTCCATCGCATGAAAGATGACCGAACATTACCCAAGCTCTCAGATCGTCTCGGCGACTACTCGCGCACCAATAGCGAATCTCTAGTAGGCGCAACGATGCCCAACACTGATATTGATTTCAGCCAGGGTTCAGCAATCACTTCCTCTTTCTTTCCCGATGAAGATACCCACGTCGAGCCAGTCCGATACGGCAAGGCCAGCAATCTCATGGGCCTTTTGCAGACCGTCATGACAGATGGAACTTCGTCAAAAGCCAGACGAAAGCAATGGTTGCAGAAAGTTCGAAGCGAACCTTCGCTACTACCCAAGTTCCTTAATGTAAGGAAGTGGAGTGAACGCACCGTCATCGCGCTTGTGATGCAGAGCGTTGATTCCTGGATAAGGGTCAGACCGACGCGCGGAATTTTAGGTTGGCACCTGACATCCAAGAACAGCTCGGATCACCCGAACGCAACGTGGATTCCCGCCGCTAACGAGACCGCTCGCTTGATCGCCGCCAGGTACAAGGGAGAAGCTGGCGGACACTTGGGAGATTTGATCAACGCGCCCTTCACCGCGCACTTTGTTGGCGGTGCAGTCATCGGTGATGCAGATACAAAAGGTGTTATCGATCCTTACCATCGCGTTTGGAATTACCCGACATTGCACATCGTGGACGGTTCGACTCTTACTGCAAACCTCGGGGTCAATCCCTCACTGACGATCACTGCGCAAGCAGAGCGAGCAATGTCCATGTGGCCAAATAAGGATGGGGATGATCTCCGTCCGGTGCAAGGCGAGGCCTATCGACGCATTGAACCAATTACACCTAATGCACCCGTGGTTCCCAAAGGTGCACCCGGTGAATTAATTCTTGTGCCACCAACGAAGTAGCGGAGGTACATCCTCCTTCATCGTTGTCGCAATTGCGATCGCACCGTCAAGATGATTACCCAGTACTGGTGAGAACTTCACTGTAGGCAGGATTTCCAAGACGCTTCTGGTAATCACTTCTTCATAGCCGCGATTTCTGCTCAGACCTCCGAGCAGGGCCAATGACAAAGGTTCTGCAAGCGTTCCAGCAGCACCTAACCAGGCGGCCCTGACCGTCTTTGCCAGAGCCCGTGCGCCGTGGTTTCGAATCGTGAGCGCCCCTGCAACATTGAGTTCGGCTCCCTCCAAAACTTTTCTGGCCGTAGCGATACAGAGCGCATGCGCGCCTTCACCCACATTACTCTGCAGTTGATCGAACTCATCAATTTCGTCTTTGAGAAATGCAAGCAACTCGCTGTCTTCTTCGCGCCGTTGGCGAGTTGCCAAGGCGCGCTCCAATGCCGCTCTACCCAGCCAATAACCTCCGCCGATATCTCCAACGATGTGCCCCAGGCCATCCGCGTGCGAGAACGTTCCCGCATGGCCGGCGACGGCAACAACGCCGCTACCAACAGAGAGGGTGACTCCGTCGCAGGTGCCCAATGCACCGATCAACCCTGCGAGCCCGTCGTCAATGACAGCGACATCTGTTGCCAGAAAGTATTCATTTGCCAGTTCACCAAATGATTTGGGATCAGGCACGTTTCCATATAGGGCCGTCAAGGAGAGAGCCACGAGGTCACTGTGGAGTGCTCCTTCGCGAAATTCTGCAACTTCTTCGAATACGTCCCGTAGAGCATCCAAAGAAGACTCGTGCGGTCGTTTCGCGCGCGTAGACTCGAAGTGCCCATCGCTCCATCTGATTCTCGTGCCCGACTGTCCTAGATCAACGGCGAGCACCATAATTCATTCTATGAGCAAGACCGCGGTGATCACAGGGGCAAGTGCGGGAATCGGCGGAAGTTTTGCCCGACTTCTCGGGCGGGAAGGTTATGACTTGGTTCTAGTGGCACGAAATGAAGATCGCCTGAAAGCCACTGCCGAGGAATTGAAAAATGAATTCGGCGTTGAATGCGAAATATTGGTCGCCGACCTCTCCACTGAGCAGGGCTGCAAGCAGGTGGAAGAGAGGGTCTCTGATCCGCTACGACCCATTGATGTTCTGATCAACAATGCTGGCTTTGGAATTAGGGATAGTTTTCAGAAGAGCCACATAGAATCGGAGCAACAACTTCTTGATGTATTGGTCCGGGCTCCCATGCGCCTGATGCATTCGGCACTGCCATTAATGAGAGAGCGAAATTCGGGGATCATCATCAACGTCTCCTCGGTGGCTGGGTGGATCGCTGGCGGTACGTATAGCGCCGCCAAGTCCTACCTCACTGTCCTGAGCGAATCGATGCATACAGAACTTCACGCGACCCAGGTCAACGTGCTCGCACTCTGCCCTGGATTCACACATACCGAATTTCACCAACGCGCAAAAATGCGGATGAATGCTCTCCCGAAATTCATGTGGTTGTCAGCTGACGACGTAGTGAACAAAGCATGGGCCGATGCTCGCTCGGGCAAAGCGATCTCCGTTCCTGGATGGCAATATGCAATCGTCTCCTCGCTGGCCCGCTTTGCCCCGCGCCCTCTGGTTCGCAAGGTCGGAATGAACGTTCGAGTCAGGCAGAGGCCCAAATAAAGCCTTTTACCTGTGCATTTTCGGTGAATAGCGCTCAAACCCCCTTCAGCGACCCTGTGGAAGGAAATCGGTGGGTAGTATTTGGACATATTCCTTGGAGGTTTACATGTTTAGAAAAGCAATTACCACGTCCGTTCTGGCCCTCATGGTTGCCGGAGCATTTATCGCGGTTACGCCTGCCAATGCAGCGACAAAGCGAGCAGTAAAGGTCAGCAACGGAGTTCTTTGCCCCACGGCAAACAAGACCACCAAAGTCAGCGGCACCGTTTACAAGTGCACCAAGAACCCAATCGTCAACAAGACGAAGAACACCTGGGTCTCCTCGGACTGCATTAACTCCAACACCACTTACACAAAATTGAACGCAGGGTACCAATCTCTAGTCGCAGGTTTGCCAGCAGCACTTGCCGCACTTGATGCGAAAATAACCGCTGAGCAGACCAAGGCAACGGATTCGGCCACAAAGGCAGACGCCCTCGATGCCAAGAATGTGATTTGGAAGGCCAAGGTCGTGGACTTTACAGCGGCAAAGGCTGCCCTTCTGGCCAAGCCAAATCCCTCAACCTACGCAACAGCAATTTCGACTTATACAACAGCAATTCGCTCGCTCAACTCTGCGATTGCCTCAAACACCGCAGCGAGCACTTCGCTGCGCAAGATTGGAAGCACGATCACCACGATGCAAACTCAACGTGGCGCCACCGTGAACTCCATAACCCAGGCAAAAGCTGGCGTTGCCCAGGCCCTGTCGCTACGTAACCTGATCTGCCAGAAGGGTCTCTAAGACCCGAACGTTTGCAGGAAAGCCATAGTTCCCACCGGAACTATGGCTTTCCCTATTTCTTCCCCTAATGTCCCTGCCTTAACTTCACATGAATGGGGCCCACTAGGTATTCAGGGTTGGGGTATTTAGCGCCGATTTTCCTTGCCCTTCATTTTCTTGCCAAGCTAATTTTCCCCCACCCGCAGCTTGTTCTTGACCTCATCCTCTACAACGTGATCGCCCTTGCTGCGGCCTTATCTATCGCCCTCTCCCCGCGTTTCAACGATAAG
This sequence comes from Actinomycetes bacterium, assembly GCA_025355765.1. Taxonomy (GTDB): domain Bacteria; phylum Actinomycetota; class Actinomycetes; order Nanopelagicales; family Nanopelagicaceae; genus QYPT01. Next base: position 28,557 of record JANXZB010000088.1, on the reverse strand, counting down.
AAGGCTAAGTACGCAGTCCTTTCGGCAATGTGCATGTGGACCTTTGGTGCGCTGCTCTCCTCGTACAACGAGTTCTACTCCAACCCCCACATAAGTCCATCGATGATCAACGCCTGCTATCTGCTCTTCTATCCCTTGGCCTTCATCGGATTAACCCGCGTCTTCAGATCCAAACGCGCTTTAGGTTCAGTGGAAATTCTAGATGCGACAATTCTGGGAATTGGGTTGAGCGCGCTTGGCACTGCATTCTTCATTTCGCCCATCCTTCCAAAATTCAACGGCGATGCTCTGAAAACTTTCTTCGCCGTGCTCTTTCCAGTTGCCGACCTGGTTGTTGTCGCCCTTGTGCTCTCACTCGTAGTGATTGCTCCTTTCACCCAGAGAAATTTCTTGGTCTGCATGGGAGTCATCGTCTATGCAGCATCCGATTTTCTCTTTCTCTGGATGACAGTTCATCGCCAATATTCCTTCGGTGGCCTCAGCGATGACGGGTGGTTACTTGGTTTTGTTCTCATCTCAGAAGGGTTCTGGCATCGCGGATCCGAAGAGGAAACAAGTGACTCGATCCATCCAATTTTCATCGCGCTATCCGTCATGCTTAGCGCGACACTGCTTGCAATCACGTCTCTTCGCCCTGGTTATCTCCCGAACTTCATTTTGATTCCGACCATCTCCACCTTGCTTCTTGCATTCGTCCGGATGACGATTGCATTGCGCCAATCGCGCACCATTGGAGAAGAGAGACTTCTGGCTCGGACGGACGAACTCACCGGACTGCCGAATCGCCGAAGGTTCGTTGCCGAACTCGAAGAGTTGACGAAAACTACAGATGGAGCGTTACTTCTTCTGGACCTCGATGGCTTTAAGCCCATCAACGATCAATTCGGGCACGAAGTGGGAGACCAAGTACTCAAACAGGTGTCGACTCGTTTCAAGCGCGCACTGCCACAGGGCTCCCTCTTGGCGCGCCTGGGCGGGGACGAATTCGGCGCAATTGTCAGAGGTGACTATGAGACCACGTTGGAGGTGGCACTGGCGCTGAAGGCGACACTGAGCTACCCGATATCCATCTCTGGAGGCGAAATACGGGTCGGCGTGAGCGTTGGGCACGTAGGCAACGACGGAGCTTCCAACCTTCTACGCCGCGCCGATAACGCTATGTATCAAGCCAAACGCGAGGGCGCCGGCGTCTGGTCAGAGCCGGCGATTTCGACCCAAATTTTTTAGCCTATGATTTGTTACGCGCAGCGTCCAAATCACACGCTCGTAGAAGAGGTCTAATTGTCCGCACCCTTCCATAATCGAATTCTGGTTCTCGGCGCCGGCTCAGTTGCCCAATGCGCAATCCCACTACTTATCGAACACCTAGTGGAAGCAAAACAGATGACGATCGTGGATAAACGCGACAACAGATCACGAGTTCAAAGCGCAATCGATCAGGGCGCAACATATGTCCAAGACGAGCTCACTCGCGATAATCTCGATGAATTCTTGGGTCGATTTTTGACTGCTGGCGATTTCCTGCTTGACCTCGCCTGGAATATCGATGCCAATGAGATGATCGGGTGGGCTCACGATCACGGCGTCATCTATCTCAACACTTCTCTTGAAGAGTGGGAGCCTTACTCAGGCGGACCCGAGCGAAGTGTGCAATCGAGAACTTTGTATGTCAGGCACATGCGCATTCGCGAAATGAAAGCCACATGGAAAGAAACGGGCCCGACAGCAATTGTCGAGCACGGTGCAAACCCGGGATTGGTTTCCCACCTCGTAAAGCGCGGACTCGTTGATATTGCAACCCAAGCATTGAAAGATGGCATTGCCCCCGAAGGCGTCGAAGCGGCGCTCAAAGCAGAGAATTTTCCAGTTCTAGCCCAGTGTCTCGGCGTGAAAGTAATTCACATCGCCGAGCGTGATACCCAAGTTGCCGATAAACCAAAACTTCTTGGGGAATTCGTCAATACATGGAGTGTTGAAGGCTTCTATGAAGAAGGTATCGCGCCGGCTGAATTAGGTTGGGGCACGCACGAGAAGACCCTTCCTAAGAATGCTTACCTGCATGAAGGAGGGCCGGAGAACCAAATTGCCATCGCCCAGCCTGGTGCGACTACATGGGTGCGATCATGGGTTCCGAACTCAGAGACCACAGGGCTGCTTGTACGTCACGGAGAAGCCTTCACAATCTCAGATCACCTCACAGTCTGGGATGGCGATGAAGCCGTATACCGCCCCACCGTTCACTACGCCTATTGCCCATCCGATGCTGCAATTGCCTCTATGCGCGAGCTCGAAATGCGCCAGTGGGACCTACAGTCGAATCAACGGATCATGAACGATGAAATCATCGACGGGGAAGACCGCCTCGGCGTACTGCTCCTTGGCCACCCATACAAAGCCTGGTGGACCGGCTCTCTGCTCTCCATCCATGACGCCCGCAAGTTGATCCCTAACCAATCGGCCACCACGGTGCAGGTCGCAAGCGCGGTCTACGCAGCAGTTGCTTGGGCCATGGCCAATCCCGACCGAGGATTGCTTGTTCCTGATGACCTACCGTGGAAGGACGTTCTCGACTTCGCTGAAAGATATTGGGGCGGCTTTCACTCAATGGCCGCTGATTGGGATCCTTTGAAGTTTCGCAATGATCTCTATGGCCCCTGGAATGGTCGTGTCTACGACCATTCAGATCCATGGCAGTTCGCTAACTTTCTTGCCTGAGGTCCTTCAACTTTTGTAGTCGCGAGAGTGATTCGAGCCGCTCCACCGAGTGGTTAACAATCGGGTCGGGATATCCCCTATGCGCGTGCAACCACGGCTCGTGAATCTCTTCCGCGCTCAGATGTGCAAGTTCAGGAATATATCTACGTACGTATTCCCCATCCGGATCGAATCGTTTTCCTTGCTGGGTCGGATTGAAGATCCGAAAATATGGAGAAGCATCAGTCCCGCAGCCCGCGGTCCACTGCCAGCCATGCGAATTTGAAGCAACATCATTGTCGATGAGATATTTCATAAAGAAATTCGCCCCGTGCTGCCATTCGATATGCAAATCCTTCACAAGGAAAGAGGCGACGACCATCCGTGCGCGATTGTGCATCCACCCCTCTATCAGAAGTTGTCGCATGGCAGCATCAACAAATGGGTAACCCGTCCTTCCCTCACACCACGCCTGAAATTGCTCGCCAACTTGGTCATATTTCATTTTCGCAAAGTGGGGCAAGTAATAATCCCGGCTAGTGTGAGGATTATGGTGAAGCACATCGGCATAAAATTCTCTCCAGGCGATCTCTTTTCTAAAAACGTGGTGCGCTGGAGTGCCATTTAGTCCGGCCAATATCGTTCGAGGATGAATCTCGCCCCATCGCAGATGTGGGCTTAATCGACTAGTCCCCTTGATCGCGGCGAAATCGCGATTCTGGTCGTACTCTTCGAGACCGTTCTCCCGAAAATCGTTCCATCGTTGAAGTGCTGCTTCCTCCCCAGCCGGCTGCAACCGAGAATTGGCAGGAATAGCCCAATCAGGAAACTGACGATATTTTGAATGTGGTGTCGGTGAGTTAATTGACCCGGGTGCTTCGGCGGGTCCGCGCCAGCCGTGCGCGCTCCAAGCTTTGAAGAATGGCGTGAAGACACGGTAGGCAGTGCCATCCGCTTTGCAAACCCGCCCAGGTGAAACCGCATAACCACTTCCGGTTTTTGTCAGAGGGATTCCCGAGCCTTCCACCTGTAGATCCCGCGCAACCCCGTATGGCGCATAATCAGATGAAACGTGAACAGATACGGTGTTGTACTTTTTGATCAACTCCTTAAGTACATCAACGGGATCGCCAGAAATCACATGCAGATTGCCACCCAGGGATACATCAAGGGCGCGCAAAGATCCTCCCAAATATGCTCGTCGGAGTTCACCTGCTCGACTTGCAATCTGTGAGTCGATTATGAAAAGTGGGATGACCTCGTCGGATTCGGCAATGGCTGCAAGCAGAGCCGGATTATCTCGGAGTCGGAGATCGCGCCTAAACCAGAAGATGCTCCTCGTACTCATGGCATGATTCAACCATCATGCAGCCAGTAAAGAGCTTTCGAATCGGCGGAGTTTCTGGAAATGTCAATCGAATCGAGTTCGATGGACGTCTAGTTGACTATTGGAGCCCGGTCGCCCCCACACAACGTTTGCTCATTGCTCACGATGGCCAGAATGTCTTTGATAGAAAAACTTCGACAAGGAAAAGCACGTGGAAAATGGCCCACTCTGCAATTCGCGTCAGTCAAGAGTTGGGAATCACTCCCCCCGCCATCATCGCCGTGTTCCATAGTCGAAGCGCGAGCAACCCTTGGGGGCGCATCCTAGATTTAGCCCCGCAAGATCCCTTTCAAGCGGGAGTCCAGCCGACGGAGGCAAACGATGAAATTGCCCTGGATGATTTGCAGGGAAACCATTACCTCGAACAAATAACGGAGGAGATCGCACCCGCAATCGCGGACGCACTGCAAATGGATTTGAACCAGACTAACAAAGCGATCATCGGATCAAGCATGGGCGGGTTGGCCTCCCTCTATGCCCTTGGCAAGCGACCCGATTTCTTCACGACCTGCCTTGCCCTCTCACCGCACTGGAGTGCGGGTCACGAACCGCTGGTAGACGCCCTCATTGACGCATTGCCGGCGCCAGGTGAGCACAGGGTATGGATGAGCCGTGGAACTCGTGGACTGGACAAGAACTACCGGCCCTTTCAAGACTATGCCGATCAGAAAATGGCTGATGCAGGATGGCATGAAGATTTCGTAACGCGCGTTTACAAAAATTCTGGTCACACCGAAAGGTCATGGTCAAAATACCTGGATCAACCAATGAAATTCTGGCTGGATTCACACCTTCCGTCGTCGGGCAATTAACTCGCGAAAGAAGTGTGCGCTCGTCTTTGCAGTGCGCTTTTGAGTCACGTTATCCACGTGGAAGAGTCCGAACCGCTTGGTCCAACCTTCTGCCCACTCCAAATTATCCAGCAACGACCATGCGAAGTAACCTCGTAGGTCGACGCCACTTTCGCGGGCAGTTAATGCTGCGTCAATGTGGCTTGCGTAGTAATTCACTCGATCTTGATCGTCGATGGCTCCATTCACCATTGGATCAGGAAAAGCACCGCCATTTTCAGTGATGTAGAGAGGGACATTTGGCAATCGCTCCTGCGTTTTTGTGAGTGTAGTTATCAAACTCGCGGGATCCATCTCCCAACCCATTTCGGTAAGCGGTCCCCTTGGAGCAAATGAGATTGGCGGTGTTCCAGGGAAGGCATCAAGTCTCTGGCCATTTCCCACGCCCAGTGCACCGCCCTCGCTGGCAGAGACGATCCGTTGTGGGTTGTAGTAATTAATTCCCAGCCAATCAATCGGAGCCGCAATCGAATTCAACTCGGCATCATTTACAAAGGACCAATCCGTAATATGCCTTGTCTTTTCAATTACGTCCAAGGGAAATCCGCGGCCGGCGAGTGGATCTAGCCAGAGGCGATTCATAATGCCATCCATATGTTGGGCCGCAACTTCTGCTTGCTCATCTTCTCCAATGAAAGTTGTTAAGTTGAGGACTACGCCAACTTCTTTCGCGTGGTGATGACGGAGCACTTCAACCGATTTTGCATGACCGACAAGCAATCGGTATGCAGCTTCAAATCCAGATGCGGGATCGCCTTTTCCCGGTGCCATGAACTTGTCGGCGTACCCCAGAAATGCGGAGCACCACGGCTCGTTAAGCGTGGCCCACATAGAAACGCGATCGGCAAATTTCTCGGCAAGGACTTCGGTGTATTGGGCCATGGAGTCTGCGATCCCATCCCAGAGCCACCCGCCCTTTGCCTCCAACGCAGAGGGCAGATCCCAGTGATAGATAGTGACTACGGGTTCGATATTGCGGAGCAAGAGTCCGTCGATGAGACGATCATAAAATTCAAGTCCTGCTTGATCGACCTTTCCGATTCCGCCCGGAATCACGCGCGGCCAACTCACGGAAAATCGATACGAATCAACTCCCAACCAGGCCAGTAGGTCTAGATCTGTTTCCCAGCGATTGATGTGATCGCATGCGGGGTCAGCCTGTGCCCCATCACGGATATTGCCTGGAATGGCCGCGAAATCCTCCCAAATCGACCTGCCTCTTATCTGGCTCGAGCCTTCAATCTGCCAAGCAGAGGTCGCCGTACCAATTAGAAAATCAGGAGGAATTCGGGGAGCCAACTCGGAAATGGTGGCCAGCATTGATGCGCTTAAGGGGGACAAGCGAATTACCTATGGTTTCTAAGAGTAGTTATTTAACAGAGCCTGCGAGCAGACCCCGAACGAAAAAGCGTTGAAGTGAGAAGAAGACAATGAGTGGAATCGCAATCGTGACGAAAGCACCCGCTGTGAGAGTCTCCCAACCAGATCCCCACTGCCCAACAAGAGATGCGAGTTTTACGTTGATCGGGGCAACTTCCTCGGTGCCGGATGCAAACGTGAGCGCCACAAGCAAATCGTTCCAGACCCATAAGAACTGAAAGATCGCAAAAGCGGCGATAGCCGGAACCGACAAAGGTAGGACGATTTGGCGGAAAACCTTGAAATGATTTGCGCCATCAACATAGGCAGCTTCCATGAGATCCCTCGGAAGCGAAGCAATGAAGTTGTGCAATAAATAAATTGCCAGCGGTAGTGCGAACATCGTGTGCGGAAGCCAGATACCGGCAAAGTGGCCAGCAATACCTAACTTGGGAATTATCGTGAAGCTACCGATATGGGCGCCACCGGTAAACAACTGCAACAAAGGAACCAATGACATCTGAATAGGGACGATTTGCAGGCAGAAGATAAAGAAGAAGAGAGCATCGCTGCCTCTGAATTTCACCCATGCCAGACAGTAAGCAGCCATTGTTGCAATCACAACCGGGAATATCACCGCAGGGATTGTGATCACTATGGAATTCATCAAATAGGGAAGGACGCCATCCGAGAGAGTCGATGAGCTAGATCCGAAAATCACCGCGTGGTAGTTGCTCAAGGTCAGGTGCGGATTGGTGAATATATGCCACCAGCCAGATAAGAAGATGTCCTGCTTGTTTCTAAATGAACTGGCAAATAGGCCAAAGGTTGGCACAGTCCACAGAACTGTGATGACCCAAACAACCGTGGTGGCCACCTTCGAGGAGAAGAGTTTGCGCCCGGGATTGGCGTTGGCAAGCTTCAAAGTGCTCATGCGATGCTCCGTTCTCTGCGGAGGTTTCGGATGTTATAGACCAAGATCGGCGTGACAAAAACGAAGAGAATCACTGCCAGGGCCGATCCCCGACCCTGATCGAAACGGACAAAGACTTCGGCGTACATTTCATTGGAAATAACGCTGGTTCCGAAGTTTCCACCCGTCATCGTTCGAACTATGTCAAAGAGCTTGAGCGATGTAACCAGCATCGTGGCAAAGACAACGATCGTCGTGCTTCGCACCATCGGAAAAGTTATGTTCTTGAACAATCGCCATCCATGCGCTCCATCAAGCGCGGATGCCTCGACGATGTCGGCTGGGACCGCCTTAATGGCGGCAGAGAGAATCACCATCGCAAATCCGGTCTGAACCCAGACAAAGATGATCATGAGAAGGAAGGTGTTAAGCGGTTGGGTCAAAATCCAGTTGGAGGGCTTGAAGCCTAGGGCTCGAACTATCGCACTGAGCAAGCCAGTCTGGGGCTTACTTGGAACTGCGTAGTCATAAACAAATTTCCAGATTACCGATGCGCCGACAAATGAGATCGCCATTGGCATAAACAAGAGGGACTTAGCCACCGACTCTCGCTTCATCCGATCAAGCATGATCGCAAGGAATAGCCCGAGTGCCGTGGTCGCGAAAGGCGTGACGACGATCCAGAGCAAAGTATTGAAGAAAACCTTTCGCATATCTGGATTTGCGAAAAGCCAGGAATAATTCTGAAAGCCGATGAACTTCACGGAGTTTGCATCCTTGAAGCTAAAGAGAATCGTTTGAATTGCCGGCACGATCAATCCAGCCGAAAGAAGAATCATCGCGGGGCCCAGCAGAACCACAATCGCCATTGGGCGTTGCTTCCGGCCGTTGGCCTTTCCAGCAAGATAAAAGACAACCATCAAGATTGTAAAGAATGCGGCAATAGCGATGAGCACTTGCTCAAATTTGGGGGCGTTTGTGGAAAGAAAGGAATTCATCGCACCCCCCTGTCCAAGATTTTCAGTAGTTTAGCAACGAAGTTTGGATTCAGTCAGTGTAAATAGGGCAATGAGTTGCAAGAGAAGTTGGTGGGAACCCAATTTCTCGGATCCCCACCAACCCTCCTGGTACGTGGTAGTTAATTACTGTGCAGGCCAGGAATCATCGATTGCCTTGGCTACATCTGCCACTGACTTGCCGTCAGCGAACCATGAGGTCAACTGGGTCCATTCGGTACCAGCACCGACAGCAGCAGGCATAGCGTCTGATGCGTCGAAGACAAATGTTGAGTTTTTGTCTGCCAGGTACTTAGCGGAGAGTTGATCTAGCGGGTTCTTGTAAGCAGATAGCGGAACACCAGAGTTTGCAGAGAGCCATCCTCCGCCAGATCCGGCAGTAGCAATACGGTTGATTGCCCACTGTGGAGTAGAGAGGTAGTTCTGGAGTTCTTGAACCTCAGGGCGCTTTGAGAACGCTGCGAAGAATTCTCCGCCGCCTTCTACTGGCGTCTTCACTGCTGAGTTGATGCCTGGAAGGTAGAAAGCCCAAACATCACCATTCTTTGCGACAGATGTTCCCGCTGGGTATTGAGCAGCGTAGAACGATGCTTGCTGAAGCATCATGCAAGATCCAGTTGGGATACCAAGGCCAGCTGATTGGAAGGTCGTCGTAGCAATAGCTTTAACGTCTCCAACATACTTTGGATTGAGCATCCACGCTGCAACAGTGTTCATTGCGGCAACGATCTTAGGATCAGAGAACTTGACCTTGTGTGAGATCCAGTCGGCGTAAACCTTGGCACCGAACTGACGCACTACAACTTCTTCCAACCAGTCAGTTGCAGGCCATCCCGTTGCTCCACCGGAACCAATGCCACCGCAGAACGCAGTCTGCTTAGCAGCTGCCATCTTGTCCGCGAGGGTCATCATTTGGGTCCAAGTAGTTGGAACGGCATAACCGTTCTTCGCAAATTGCTTTGGCGAGTACCAGACGAGTGACTTCATGTTGGCGCTGTTTGGTGAGGCGTAGAACTTGCCGTTGACAGATCCGTAGCCCTTCCATCCTGGGCTCCAGTACTTATTTACATTCTTAAGAGTTTGAGCGGGTGCTACGACGGCTTTGCCAGTCGCCACCATTTGGGCCAGAAGCCCGGGTTGAGGAATGATCGCGATATCAGGGGCGTTGCCGCCTTTGACGCGAACAGGAAGCAGAGCTTCAAATTGATTTGACCCTTCCATCTTTACTTTGATACCTGTGCAAGTGGTAAAGGACGCCAGAGCCTTCTGGTACTTAGAAAGCTCAGGATCGAGGATCGAGGTGAACATTGTTACGGTCTTGCCCTTTAGTTGGGCGTATCCGGTACCGATCACTTTGTTGCAGTTAATCGCAGCGTTCGCAGGCGCAACTGTTGTGACAAAAGTTGCAAGCAGCGAAAGTGACGCTACGCCAACAGTAGCAAGGCAACCTTTTTTGCTAATGGACATGTAGTTCCTTTCGAGGGTATTAACGGTCCAGACAACAATGCCTATCTGCGTCCGGCGTGTGTTGAAGTCTGTTGCGACTCACCGCCAATGGCAACTGTAAATAACTGTAAACGGGGCACTCTTTACAACGATTTGATAACTCTATTTTTCAGCGGAATTCGATAATTCAAGCCAAATACAGGCTCTGGGGGCAATTTCAACCTCGTCTGCAACTACTAAGTTAGGCTCGCTAGAAGAGACCAGTACTCGGCCCGAAGTCTTCAAACGCACCGGCTTATCAGAAGTATTGAGAGCAATTTCAACAGTGCCTCTGCGAAACGAAATCACACCGGATCCATTGGGGGTTGCGGTCCATGCAAAATCTGTCGTTCCACTCAATGAACTCTTTCGCAACGAAATTACATCGTGATACAGCATGAGCGAACTGTGCTCGTTTTTGCTTTGATTCTCAATCGTAAGTTCTGCCCATTCTTGAGGTATCGGCAACCAAGGCTTTCCGAAAGTGAAGCCAAAAGGCGTTACATCCCCTGCCCAAGGCAGAGGCACACGTGCCCCATCTCTGCCCTTTTGCGCCCCCTTAGACCTTATGAAAGCTGGATCCTGCCGATCGGCATCAGCAAGGTCTGCATCAGGAAGACCGAGTTCTTGTCCTTGGTAGACGTAACACGATCCGGGCAAGCCAAAAGTGAATAAGGCGAGGGCTCGTGCCTGCTCGGCACCCACCCGCGTTACCAATCGTGGTGTGTCGTGATTGCTCAGAGCCCACGTTGGAGAAGCCTGAGTCCCGCTCATCAATTTCAGGGTGCGTTCGATGCAGTCGAACAGCTCAACATCGTCAAATTGGGAGACTAGAAGATCAAAGTTAAAGACTTGATTTAGCTCATCGCTTCTTACATAGCGAATTGCCCGCTCTGGAGGGTGAACCCAGGCCTCAGCAACGGCCATGATGTCACGATCGTAGGAATCAAAAACTTTTCTCCACGATCTGTAGACATCGTGTACCCCATCGCGATCGAAAAAGGGAACACTCGCAAGCAGCGCGCTGCGTTCGGCTGAATCCATCTCAACATCAAGGCGCAATGCATTGCTTAGGCCTTGCGGATCGAAGTGGTCCTGCAACAGATTTTCCTTAGCCAGACCATGAGCTACATCAATGCGAAAACCGTCTACGCCAAGATCAAGCCAGAAACGAAGTGTCTTCTCGAAATCTGCTTGGACTTGTGTGTTCTCCCAATTCAAATCTGGCTGCGAAGTGTCGAACAAATGCAAATACCATTGCCCGTCTTCCACCTGAGTCCAGGCAGAGCCACCGAACAACGAAATCCAGTTATTTGGCGGGGTTTTGGAGTCCTTGCCATCGTGAAAATGAAATCTAGATCGCTCCAAGGAGCCCTTAGGTGCCGCCAAGGCCGCCTTGAACCATACATGTTCGCTAGAAAAATGATTTGGAATGATGTCAATGATAATCTTCAAACCAAGTTCCTTGGCACGGCCGAAGAGTTCTTTCGCATCCGATAGATTGCCATGACGGGGGTCAACGTCCCGTGGGTCTGAAACGTCGTATCCACCATCCTTGTTGGGAGATTTATAGAAAGGACTCATCCATACCGCATCGACACCCAGGTCGCGGACATAGGCGAGATTGTCCGTTACACCACGAAGATCACCTTCTCCGTCCCCATTGCTGTCATAAAAAGATCGAGGGTAGATTTGATAAAAGATCGCGTCTTGCCACCAGCCGTCGGAACTCATTTAACTCTCCAGATTCCACTCATCGCGCCCTTGGCAGTGATCGATAAAGATTGTCCATTCGCTTCAGGCCCATAGAGAGTCTTCTTGAAGGTGTAGCCGTAGGGCTTGAGGTTGAGTTGGTAGCGCCCGGCGCTCCTGGCGACAAATACCAGAACACTTTCCTTCTGACTTTCACGCAAGAACGCAATCGAATTCGGTTTTACATCAACCCATCGAATGCCACCATTGCATAAGGCCTCCGATTCCTTGCGCACCGCAATCAGTTTCTTGAACTCGGCAAACAGCTCTTGGTCCCATTTTTTTGGATGGTCCCAGTCAATAGTTCGCCGGGAATCCTCTCCCCACTCACCTTCTAGGCCAATCTCATCGCCGGCAAAAATCGAGGGTACGCCAGGGTAGGAGAGCAACATGGTTGCTCCTGCAATGTGTCGTGCCCGATCTCGACCTGTTACCGTTCTAAATCGGGCGGTGTCATGAGAGTCAAGGAGAAGCATGCTTGCTGTGAAGGAGCGCCAGGGAATTCCCGCAGCGAAAGCGCGCATCATCTCCACCATCGACTCCCCCGGAAAAGTCGGAATTGGCGTTGGAAGTCCCATGAAGTTATCTGCGAATCTCGCCGACTTGCTGAGCCAGCCCCATACGGGCCGGGCAAATCCGACGTAATTCATGGTCCCGTGCCATCCAAAGCCGTCCAAATCAGAGGGTGAATGATCTGCGTTTTCTGCAACCAGCCAAGCATCAGGGTTGGTCTCATCCATTGCATTTCGAATTCCACGTGTGACCTGTTGATTAAAATCTTGCGTTCCATGGCGTCCCGTCATATTTCCAACATCAATGCGCCAACCATCATTGCTAAAGGGCGGCTTGAGCCACTTCTTGACGATCGAATGAGCTCCCGCGTACATCTTCTCCTGCAACAAGGGCGAGGAGTAATTCAATTTAGGAAGGGAGGCTACTCCCCACCAACCGACATACCCATGGCGGATTGCCTTATCCCAATAAAAGAAATCTCGCTCCTTCGCATCGGGGTTCTTCAAGGCTGTCTGGATCCACTCATGGCCCAGACCGCAATGATTGCTGGTGAGATCCCCCATGATCCGAAATCCCTTTTCATGGGCGACTTTAGAGAATGCAAAAAATGCATCATCTCCTCCAAGAAGAGGATCCACATGTTCAAAACTAGATGCGTCATAGCGGTGGGCACTTCGGGCCGGAAAGAAGGGAGTGAAGTAGATGGCATTGACACCCAACTCCTCCAAATGCGAAAGGTGTTGTTGAATACCTTCAAAGTCACCGCCATAAAACTCAGTGCTGACATCGGGTCCGCGACCAGTTGGAAGTGAATTCCACTCCTTTGGTACGGCCCAAGATGGAAGATCCCGCTTTATTTCCGACTTCGCGAAACGATCAGGGAAAATTTGATAGAAGATCGCCCTCTTGATCCATTCTGGATACCTAGGCTTGGCGATGACCTGAAAATCTTCACGGTCAACTACGTCCCTATTGAAGACGCCCTCGCCATTTAGCCAACGGTATGTGCCTTTATCCACCAATAGAAATCTGTAGTGCGTGACCGGATTGATAATCTCAACGGAGACCGACCACCAGGTTTCAACGCTGTTCGCTCTTCCTTTTTTCAATTCAAATGTACGTGGCTCGCCGTCATGGAAGAGCCTGACCCAAATCTTTGTTGCCTTGTCGCCAAGGGGTACGCGTACCTTCAACTCAATATGATCACCAATGTGAGGCGCAGAATTGCTTACGTAAAGATCGCTGCCATCATGGTGCGGGGATAGAAAGTTTTGCGCTTGGTAGCTCAAAGGAGGCTCCCTTCGAATTGGTTACTACTGCTTTGAGTTCGATCTTTTGACCGAGGAAGTCCTGCGGATTGATAAAGACGCTGTAAGGAGAATTCGTATCTACGCCCAATGAGTCCCAAGTGGTGGCACCTTCTAACCTCGAGAAGAACTCGACCGTGACCAAATCGCTCGTAGTGACTGACGCCGTGGCTTGGTAGTAACCCGTTAGATCGTCCTGATTGGTCTTGATGACTCCGACTTTCACAGCAAATTGATTAATGGGATTGTTCGCCTTAAGTACGATCGCAGTCAATGCCGGGACGTTAAACCGCAACTTGGTACCGCTGACGCCCACTTTTGTAGTGCCTAGCAAGGTTTTCCAGCCGCCCGTAGAGGTGGCCGTATTGATAACCGCCGAGACCGCTTTATCCGAGTTGTTGAATGCAATTACATACTCACGGTTCTCTTTGCCGTCTTTCTTGGAGACAACGTAGAGGGGACCTCTCGCAAAACGCGGTTGCATCTGCCCATTTGCCAGTCCTGGGTTTGTCTGACGCAAATGCGCCAACAATTTGAGGTACTTCGCAATTGGGCTTAAACCGGTAGCGGTAAAGGAGTTGCCATACCCGATCGGCTTTTCGCCGATTCTAGGTTCGCTCTGCCAGGCCGCAATTTTGGTTGCAAACATATCCTGGCGGGCCATCTGGTCACCGCCGCTACCCATCATTCCAACTTCATCGCCGTAGTAGACGGCGGGGATACCTCGCGACAAATATAAAAGGGCATATCCAAGCTCGGTGCGAGGCAGCAATTGATTCGCCGGATTAATTCTCTTTGAGGCAATGACGAAGCCTGCGCGGCCAGCATCATGATTGCCAAGATAAGTCACCAAGTTGCTGGCAGAAGAAGTGGGACTCGTGTAGTAATCATCGGCGTTGAAAAGATCCTGCAACGCCGACGAGTCCGATGCCCCTGAGACATAGTCAGTAGCTCTTGCTTGGAAAGGAAAATCAAGGACTGTCTGAATTTTGTTCTCACGCACGTAAGGCATAAGGCTAAATGGATTTGATTCAGATACCTCACCAAATACTGTGAAATTTGAAATGCCGGCTTCCTTCGCAGTCTGCTGAATCAGCGGTTGCCAGTTCTTGAAAAATTGAGTGTCGACGTGCTTTGCCGTATCTACCCGGAAACCTGCGAATCCGTAATTCTTTATCCATCGGCCATAGACGTCGGCCCAGCCCCGCCACACAGTTTCCTTCTCTGTAGCCAAGTCATCTAGTCCATAGAAGTCGCCCAGGGTCGTGCAATCTCCATCGCCCCAGCAATGCGCTATGTCTCCCACGTTGTGATAGTTCGATAGGTCGTTGAGCCAGGCCGGATTCTTAATGTTGGCCATGCTGGATGGGATGTAGGCATTCTGCCCATCGTACTTGATGACATCACCAGTGTGGTTAGCAACAATGTCGAGAATGACTTTTAGGTTGAGTTTCTTGGCACATGTCATAAAGTTGCTTAAATCAGCATTAGTGCCAAGGTGTGGATCCACATTGAGAAAATCCACTCCCCAATACCCGTGGTAGCCAGCCCCCGCACCTGTTGATGGCACTTGTGTTACTAAAGGCGTCACCCAGACAGCTGAGAAACCCAACGACTTAATGCGCGCCAATCCGTCATCACCTGGTTGGCAACTTCCAGTAAGACCCTTTAAGTCACCTCCATGCCAAAATGCAGTGTTGCGCGGATCGAATCCACCGCCGGTCCGATCGTTTGTAGTGTCACCATTCTTATATCGATCGGGCATAACGAAGTAGATCAGGTCCGATGAGAGACCCACCTTTGGAATGTTGGGAACGGGACTTGCCGCAAATGAAACGGAGGTAAGTGCTAAGAAAATGGTCGTGAGCACTGCAAAAAAGCTCTTGCGCCTCACATTTAACCTTTGACCGAACCCGCTGTGAGTCCACCAATAATATATTTCTGCAACGACAAGAAGATGATGACAATGGGTATCGACGCCAGGATTGATCCAGCAGCAAAAGGCCCCCAGTTCCGGGAATACTGACCGGCAATAAAGGCTTGCAAGCCCACCGCGATAGTTCGATTGCCCATATCAACGAGGAAAAGTCGTGCCAGAATAAATTCGTTAAACGTTCCTATAAAACTCATGAGCGCGACGACAGCGAGAACTGGCGTTGCGAGTGGAACAAATATCAACCAGTAGGTCTGCACCGGACTTGCGCCATCAATTTTGGCGGCCTCATCCAACTCAATAGGAATTGAATCCACGAATCCTTTGAGCAACCAGATGTTTACGCCCATTGCCCCGCCTAGGTAGACCAGAATCAGGCCGGCTTGAGTACCTAATCCAACTCTGGGGGCGAAACGATAAACACGCTCCATGATGACATAGACCGCCGCGATGGCCAGAATTGCTGGAAACATCTGCACAAGAAGAAGGAGTTGAATTCCGAGTTTCTTCCCGCGAAACTTCAACCTACTAAATGCAAATGCTGAGGCTCCGCCAACAATTACCGAAACGATTGCAACAGTCCCTGCGACGACCAAAGAATTCTTCATCCATGTTAAGTACGGGATTGCTGGGCTGTTGAATAGTAATTTGTAGTTACGCCAGGAAATAGCCGAAGGGGCAAAGGAGGTCAACTGCAAACTTCCGGTCTGGCTAAAGGAAGAGAGGATGACCAAATACAATGGAAAGAGCGCGAAGGCACACATGCCAAGGGAGATGACATGGCGCCAAAGATTAGTTCTCGCCCATTTTTTCATCCGAATGTCTCCAATACTTTGGATTTACGGAGACCGTAAAGTGAGATGCCAGCAATAATGAAGAAGATGATGACGGAGATAGAACTGGCCAGTCCCAAATCCTGCGTATTAGATCCAAAGGCAATTTGATACGTATAACTGATCAAGATATCGGTGGCACCGGCTATTTGCCCACCCAAGAGATCTTTGGGGCCACCTCCGGTGAGCAGGAAGATCAAATTGAAGTTGTTGAAGTTAAAGGCAAAGGAGGCGATCAGAAGTGGCGTGAGAATCTGCATAAGCAGTGGCAGGGTGATCTTCTTGAAAATCTGCCGTGGATTTGCCCCATCGATGGCAGCTGCTTCCAACAACTCACTAGGAATTGCTTGCAGCGCGCCTGAAGAAATGAGATAGAAGTACGGGAAGGCAAGCCAGAGATTAACGAGGATCACTGCGGTGCGAGCAAAGGAAGCATTCTGGAACCAGGCGATGTGCGTACCCAAGAGGTGGTTGATCGCGCCAAATTCGGTGTCGAACATACCTCCCCAGATCAGGATGCTCATGACGCTGGGAATCGCATAGGGAAGAACCAGAACGCCGCGGTAGAACCGACGTCCACGCATCGGTTTGTTGAGAGTTAAGGCCAACAAAAGACCAAAGGCGAAACTGGAAAGAACCGTTAAGAACGCGAACGCTACGGTCCAGATAAAGACCCTAAAGAGTGGCCCTCTTACTAGAGGATCACTGAACAATTTCCCGTAGTTGGCAAACCAGTTGGTTGCGCGCCAGCCGGGCTGCAAGATATCGGCTGAATCATTTACGTTTGCGTAATTTCCTCGCCCGTTGTCTTTATATATTTTTCCATCGATGAGGTTTACGACAGTGTCACTTGCCGGGTTGTATTTCAATGACTGGCGAAATACTGCGCCGACATTGAGCCCTTGCACAGAGACGAAGTACTTATCTGCGTAGGCGAAATTGATTTTTGCGTAATCCTCATTGCCCGCAAGTTGAGCCTCTGGCACTACGGTGAAATTCGGCGCCGCGGTCGCGACGCCATCTGCATTGAGCGTCACTTGTGAAGGTAGTAAGTCTGTCTTCTTAGTTGCGGTGGAGACAAAGTAAACATGGTTAGGTGAATCTGAGGCAAGGATTGCGTATTCGCCCGTACTGGTCTTACCAACAACAATGTCGAAAGTTGTGCCGTTTGCATCGGGCTCGACGCCCAATCCCTTGATCTGCGTTATCGCCTCTTGTTTGGAGATGATGTTTCCGGTTTTGTAATTGTAGTTAGACATCACCACCGTGTAGACAATCGGGGCGACGACGAAGGCAAAAAGCAAAAGTAGGCCAGGTAAAAAGAACTTCATCGGCACTGTTCGCGCCGAAAGGTAGGTGTAACAAAGGGCCGCAAGGGAAGCTGCGAGGAATAGCGCGATTGTGTATTCCTTCTTGGCTAAGGCACTTTCGATAAGCAGTACCAAGATTGCCGAAATACCAGACAGAACGATCAGTTTGGTGATGAGGGCGAACTTTCCCCTAAACAACATATTCACTGTCGCCACCGATTCCTATTATTGAGGAAAGTGTGGGCGGGATATTCTCCCGCCCACACTCACTAACCTCTTATTACACGGTCCTGCTTTGGTTTTAGAGGTCTGACTTTCCAACGAGCATGTTCTTCCTCCAGATTGCGGCAAGCTTCTTAGCTTCCACAACTGGATTTTTTCCATTGACGAGTACAGCCGTCCAGTAAGCAGGGGCTGAATCCCAATAGCTAGCTCCACCGGCGTTGCTGTTCAAGAATGCGCCGATCTGTGGAATACCAGAAAGGCTTGCAGCCGTGCCGAAGCCCTTCTGTCCAGCAGATACTGATGCATCTGCTTGAGCACCCTTTGCTGCTGGTGGACGTCCTTCGAACTTCTGGTAGGCAACTTGACCAGCAGTAGAAGCGAAGAAGTTTGTAAGCAATGACTTCGCACCAGTTGCAACGCCGTGGGTATCGGCGAATGATGTGAGAAGTGCACCGCTAACGCTGCCGAACATGGCGCCGTTCTGGCCAGCATTAACAGATGGAACTGGCATGAGGTTCATGTCGAATCCCTTTGCTACGTAGTCCTTCCACTCCCAGTTGCCGATAACGGCGAATGGAACTTTGCCGGCTAGGAAGTTGTCCTTGCAACCTGTATCTGTTGCTGGGAAGAAGCCATTTGATTTTCCATCTGGACCCAGCAAGTAAGTCTTGACGTTGCTGGCAAATGTGGCTGAGTTAAAGAACTTGTGGTAGTTGGGACGACCACCAGCCATGTAGTAGGCATCTGCACCAAGGGCTGAGAATACTGAGTGAGCACCCCATGACATACCGCCACCTGCAATACATAGGCCGGCTTTGAGGCCGTCCGCGCTCTTGTTGGCTTTATAGAAATCAACCATGTCTCCGAACTTCTTAGGCGCGGTCTTTACAAGGGCGGTGTTGTAAATCATCGCGACGTTATTGATGTCAACAGGAACTCCATAGAGTTTGCCCTGGTAGGAAAGGTCGAAGAACTGTGTTGGATTGAATTGGGCCTTCTGTGAACCAGTAAGCGTTACAGGAGCAAGCTTTCCGCTCTTTGCCGCTGTTGGAACCCAGTCGTTTGCTGCAACAACAACATCTGGACCGGTTGTACCCGTTGCCTTATCGAAGGCGGCCTTTAGCGCATCAAAACTCGAGTAGGTAACGATCTTGATTGTGTATCCGGGGACCCAATCGCTTTTTGCGTCCATTACCTTTTGAAGATTTGGTCCACGGGTTTCGTCCGCCCAGACCACGATAGTTCCGCCGGCAGCCTGTGCCCCTGGAACAACCGCAAGTGAAGTTACGAGAGCAGCGCTGGTCAAAAGACCCAGCAAGCCCAGAATCCTACGATTCATACTTTTCTCCTTGACGAGATGAGGCCGCGAAAATGCGACGTTACGCCAATTTTGACCAGTGCATGAGAGGCGGTCAAGCCGAGATGACCAAAGTAAGGCCCATTTATTAAATCGTTATGAAGGGTCTTCGTTTACAGGAAAACCTGCAAGTGATTTAGGAATGGAGTTGAGCTACCGACTCATCCCAACCCTGGACTGACTCTGGCTTGCGAGGGCCTTTGCCAATGTAGCGCGCGGATGGGCGAACCAACCTGCCGGTTCGCTTCTGCTCCAAGATGTGCGCCGACCAACCCGCGGTGCGAGCAGCAGTGAACATCGAAGTGAACAGGTGACCGGGAACTTGGGCAAAGTCCAAAATAATCGCAGCCCAGAATTCCACGTTCGTCTCCAGAATCCGCTCTGGATGGCGTTCGTGTAATTCTGCAAGAGCAGCCTTCTCAAGGGCGAGGGCTACCTCATACCTTGGCGCTCCGAGTTCCTTGGCAGTGCGGCGCAAAGTGCGAGCGCGCGGATCTTCGGCACGATAGACCCGATGGCCAAATCCCATAAGGCGTTCGCCGCGATCCATAATGCCCTTGACGTACTCACGCGCATCGCCAGTTTTTTCAACTTCTTCGATCATGTGCAATACACGTGAAGGAGCTCCACCGTGCAAAGGACCAGACATAGCACCGATCGCACCCGATAGCGCTGCAGCGACATCTGCACCAGTTGATGCAATGACTCGTGCCGTGAATGTGGATGCATTCATTCCGTGTTCGGCAGCAGAAACAAAATATGCATCAATGGCTCGCACGTGTAGTGGATCAGGTTCGCCGCGCCAGCGAATCATCATTCGCTCTACAACAGTGTGCGCCTTATCAACCTCAGATTGCGGAATAGCCGACTTCTCTGCACCTCTTGCTGATTGTGCAAGGTATGACAGAACCATGACCGATGCACGTGCGAGATTATTGCGTGCTTCTTCATCGGATATATCAAGGAGTGGCTTTAAGCCCCATGAAGGTGCCAACATTGCAATGGCTGATTGAAGGTCGACGCGAACATCACCTGTGTGAACCGGCAATAAGAATGGTTCGGCCGCAGGAAGTCCTGGATTGAATTCATCATCGACAAGCAGTCCCCATACATTTCCAAAGGAGACTCGTCCGACGAGGTCTTCAATATCTACTCCGCGGTAGCGAAGTGCGCTACCTTCTTTATCTGGCTCAGCGATCTCCGACTCAAAAGCAATGACACCTTCGAGACCTGGTTTAAATTCGTCAGACACGTGAACTCCTCATACTGCTGGCCCTGTTGCGCAGAGCGAACACGGGCAATTCTGCCCCTTCTGCGGATCCCTCTCGACCAGTCCTTGGCTATAGGCAACCCCATTTACGCGAGAGATGCCAATTCACAGGAAGTGACGTTAGATACATCTATGAGCGAACTAACAAGGGCAGAGATCGCGGCAATGCGCCGTTCCTACAGCGAAATCCCACTCGACGGTTTACCGGATGATCCCTTCGAAGCATTCTCGCGATGGCTGCATGAGGCGCATACAAATCCACTCATCGTGGAAGCAAATGCGATGGTGCTCTCCACCGTCGACCACGCTGGGGAGGTCACTTCGCGCTCGGTTCTTCTCAAAGATGTCTCGCAGCACGGATTCACGTTCTTCACTTCCTACACGTCGCGAAAGGGGCGTGCTATTCACTCTTCGCCTCAGGTCGCCCTTCTCTTTCCTTGGTATGCGATGGAGCGACAAATCTCAATAAGTGGAATTGCTGAGCAAGTCCCACGCCAAGAATCCGAGGATTACTTTGCGGGGCGTCCGTGGGCCAGCCAAATTGGAGCATGGGCAAGCCGACAATCAGAGCGTCTGGAATCACGAGACTTTTTGGAAGATCGCTGGAAAGCCGCGGCTGAAAAATGGCCGGAAGGTACGTCTGTACCAACTCCTCCCGAGTGGGGCGGCTACCGAGTGTTTCCACACACAATTGAGTTCTGGCAGGGACGTTTCTCAAGGCTCCACGATCGCATCCGATATGAAAGGACGAACGAATCTACCGAATGGGAGATTAACCGCTACTACCCATAGGCTTTGGCCCGTGACTGACATCAAAATCCCCGAAAATCTCAAACCATCTGATGGTCGCTTTGGTTGCGGCCCTTCCAAAATTCGTCCAGAGGCGCTGGCCGCCCTCGCCGCTAGCGGCACCTCAATTCTCGGCACTTCCCATCGCCAGAAGCCGGTGAAGAATGTTGTACATCGCGTGCGCGAGGGGCTCTCCTCCTTATTCGAACTTCCAGACGGATATGAAGTTGTCCTTGGCAATGGTGGATCGACTGCGTTCTGGGATATCGCTACCTTTGGACTCATCGAGTCACGCTCGCAGCACCTAGTTTTTGGAGAATTCTCTTCAAAGTTTGCCGCTGCTGCCAAAGAAGCACCTTTTCTTGGCGAGCCATCGATAATCAAATCCGAGCCCGGATCTCACCCAGAAGCCAAGGCCGAAGAAGGAATTGACGTCTACGCCCTCACCCACAACGAGACGAGCACAGGCGTTTCGATGCCTATCCGCCGTCCAACCGGCTGTGAAGAGGCCCTCGTTCTCGTAGATGCGACGAGTGCTGCTGGCGGGCTTAGCGTTGATGCAAATGAATTTGATACCTATTACTTCGCACCTCAGAAGTCCTTTGCATCCGATGGGGGGATATGGCTTGCATTAATGAGTCCGGCCGCCATTGAGCGAGTAGCCAAGATCAAGGCAAGCGCCCGCTGGACTCCGGCATTCTTCGATCTGACCATCGCCATTGAAAATAGTCGACTGGACCAGACTTACAACACGCCTGCTCTTGCCACCTTAATTCTCCTTGCAGAACAGATCGGGTGGATGAATCAGAACGGTGGCATGAAATTCTCGGCAGGTCGTAGCGCAGATTCCGCATCGCGCCTTTACGGATGGGCCGAGAAGACTGCCTACACCACACCATTTGTTACCGATCCTTCGATGCGATCAAATGTTGTGGGAACCATCAACTTCGATGACGCAATTGATGCGACAAAGGTTGCCTCCGCCCTTCGTTCAAATGGCATCGTCGACACCGAGCCTTACCGCAAACTTGGCAAGAACCAATTGCGAATCGGCATGTTCCCGGCAGTTGACCCGAGTGATATCGATGCCTTGACGGCGTCAATCGACTTCGTCGTTAACGCGCTCTAGGTACAAGCGATATGGAATAAGGGCATCACACTAAAACGTGACCGTGTCTTTTGGACAATCGCCATGCAAGTGGCAATTGTTAACTTCTACTTGGGCGGCTTCGGTCCCGCACAGCCACTACTTCGCGCGCAGCAGCACACTTCGTTGACCATGGCAGGTCTGCATGGCACTGCAATGGGGGTCGCATCAATCCTTGCCGGGCTCCTCTCGCCAAAATTAGTGCATCAGTTTGGACGAGCGACAACCTCTTGGCTTGGTTTAGGATTTTTCTCAATTGGCATTTTGATGTTCGTCTTCTCCCCACCAATTCAACTCACACTCGTTGCAACTTTCATCACCGGTTTTGGAACACTGACAGTTGTAAACGCGATGGTCACTCAACTTTCACACCACTATCCATTGCAACCGTCCTCAGCAGTTTCGCAAGCCAGTGGAATTTCATCGGTGGGCTACGTAATTGGAACGCTCACTGTCGGGGTGATCGCAGGAACGAGTTTTAGTTGGCGACTGGGTCTTCTAGTGGCGGTTCCCGCCAGCATTATTCTTTATTTGCTTACCCGTTCGGTGATTGCCGGAGAACATATTCCAGAGGCGAGCGGACCCCAAAAAGGCTCGCTCAGTCGCAATTTTTGGATCTCCTGGTTTGGCTATGTTGCCTGTATTTCAACCGAATTTGCCACCACGTTCTGGGCCGCTGCCCTACTAAGAAATCGCGTCGGCTCCAGTGCGGCAATCTCGACTATATGCATCGTGGCTGTAGGTAGCGGGATGGGACTTGGTCGATGGTTTGGGCCTCAAATTCTCAAGCGCCTTGCTCTGGACTCTCAATTCAAGATCGTGCTTCTTACACAATTCGTAGGTTTCGCAGTCCTCTGGTTCTCACACACCTTGTGGATCTCATTGATTGCACTTCTGGCCGTTGGGCTTGGGCTCTCCATGCAATTTGCTCTCGCCTCGCAAAGACTCATCGGCTTTAGCCAAGGACGTCCAGATCTGGCAATCGGGCGAAGTTCGTTGGGATCAGGATTGGCAATCGCAGCTGCCCCATTTCTCCTAGGACTTTTGGGCGATCACGTCGGAATTTCACGTGCCTACTTGATGGTCCCAGTGCTCATTGTAATTGCCTTCTTAACGATCATGGCGATACCTTCTGCGCACACGACACACGATGAAATAAGTTTGGTGAGTTAGCGTGAATTACAAAACTAGAAGGCTCATTACTTGGGTGGCCCTTTTTGGTCTTCTAGCTCTTATTCTCATATGGGGGCGGTAGGACGACATCCACCGAAAAATCTTTGGGCACTTCCACTCTGTATCGGTAACGTTGAAAAGCAAAGAAAGCCGCAAGAACGGTAATCGCCCCGCACGCGGCCAGCGTCGTTCGAACTCCGATTTTTTCCGCCGTCCAACCAATTAGCGGAGAACCAATAGGTGCGCCACCAAGGAATATCAGAAGATAAATTCCCATAACGCGCCCTCGTACAACTGGATCTGAATTTATTTGCATGAGCGAATTGGCACTTATCAAAGTAGTCAATGCTGTAAAACCGCACACGGGCAGCCATATTGCATACGCCAAGTAGTTAGGCATGAAGGCTAAAACGAAGATAGAGGTGCCAAAGGCCATTGCACCGTAGGCGACGAACATCGTCCTGCGAAGTCCCTCTAGCCGGGCCGAGATAATTGCTCCACTGAATGAGCCGATCGCAACGAATGTGCCGAGCAATCCAAAGGACATAGCCCCGCGGTGGAAAATTTTCGTAGCTGCAAGGGCATTAAAGATCTGGAAATTCAGACCGAATGTTGCCATGAAGAATATGACGATCATGACCACATACAGATCTGGCCTTGCCTTTACGTACCTAAGTCCTTCGCGAACATTGGCCACGCCTGCACTGCGCGGAAGAAAATAAAACTCGCTTTTACGCAGGTACATCAATGAAAGGATTACCAGAAGGTAGGAGGCTCCGTTGAGAAGAAAGGAAGGTCCGGTTCCAAAGGCGGCGATCAAAGCACCCGAGACACCGGGGCCAATGAGTCTTCCTGCATTGAAATTCGCTGAATTCAGGCTCACCGCATTACCAAGATCGCTATGACCTACGACCTCTGCAACAAAACTCTGGCGAACCGGATTATCTACTGCATTTGCCACACCAAGCATGAAGGCTAGAAGAAATACGTGCCAGAGTTTTACATGGTGTGTAGTCACAAGAAGGCCAAGGATGATGGCCGAGAGTCCACCGGCGAGGTTGGTCGCGATCAACACCTTCTGCTTGTCGAAGCGGTCTGCGAGTGCCCCACCATGCAGGCTGAGGAAAAGCACCGGCGTGAATTGAAGCGCCGTTACCAATCCTAAGTAGGTACCGCTATGAGTTAACTGAAGGACCAACCAGTCTTGGGCGATACGCTGAGCCCACGTTCCGATATTGGAAATTGCATTCGCTGCAAAAAGGATTCGGAAATTACGATGTCGGAAAGCGCGCCAATTGCCTGTTTCATTTATGCGCACTAGCGACCTCCTATCGTCACCCTATCGCCCCTTGATGGGTGCACGCATGGCACTACTATTCGCACATGGCCCAGAATGTGAGATCGGTTGTCCTTCAACTCTCACTTGGCGTTTGCGCGTGGGTTGTCGCGGGCGTGATTGCCCTTTTAGTAAGTGCCCAATCGAAAGTCATCTGGACATGCGTTTGTGGAGCCGGCCTTGGGATGCTCGGAATCTTTTATACGATCAGACGGGCCAGGCGAAGCGGGATTTAAGCCTCTAGTTGTGTAGCAATTCCTCGCAGAACTTTGCCAACACGCTCGGCCTCAACAGGAGACGGGTGGCGTCCATGGCGCAGGCCATTGCCAACCTTGTCCAAGATTTTGATGGTGTCTTCGATCATGGCCGCAAGATCATCGCTATTGACGTGGGCTTGGGCAGCAAGGGATGGTGGCGCATCAATGATGCGCACGGAGAGAGCCTGTGGCCCGCGGCGGCCATCGGCAACGCCGAATTCCAACTTCGTTCCGGGCTTTACCGTTGTGACGCCTTCAGGAAGAGAGGTGGCTGCCAGATAAACATCTTCACCCTCGTCGGAGGCGATAAAACCGAAGCCCTTTTCCAGGCTAAACCATTTCACGCGACCACTAGGCATGGGTACTCTCCTTTAAATTGCTTAGAACTCGTTTAAGCCGTGAGGGATTTACGGGCAGAGGACGAGTTTACAGTAGGCGGCTGGCTAGAGGAACAGGGATTAAAAAGTAGCCTCGGAGTGGGCTCCGCAGCCGTGATCTACTGAGACAACGCGTGCATCCTCAGGGGAGATGGCATTAGCGCAGACTCCAAAGGCCGCTCGTAGCGAACCCGAGATCGGGATAAAAAAGCCACACGAGGCACATGGTTTCGGCGCTGCTTTCGCGATCGCAGATTCAGGACCGCGATCGCCTGTATACCAACGCTTGCTAGCCGCATCGCGACCCTCAATCGACATTACTCGAGGACGACCAAGACCCAATTCCCAGATCTGCACCGCATCTAGTTCTTCATCGCCGGGCAAAGAGGCAAAACCTGGGACGAGGCGATCATCATCGGCAACGCTGGGCAAGATATCTCCAACCCCAATATCACCGGGTTGAATGCGCTCAATGTAGGGAATCCACTCCGGTGCCAGGAGTGAGTCAGGTCCAGGCAGGAGAACAACATCGCAGATAGTTGGATCTGTTTCCTCATCGACCCTTACGGCGGTGACAACCCATCTCCAACCTTTGTAACCAGGGAGAAAAGCTTCAAAGAGATAACTTGCCAGGCGAGAATCCGCGTCAAAATCCACATCGAGATAGTCACCGACGAATTTAGAGTTGCCTGCATCGGCTAGAACCGCCGCTCTGGCAAGTTCCAGAGCATCAAAGGCGAGACCAATTAGGGCCAGACCACGTGGAGATTGAGAAGGTTTCTTGGGCATGGGGTAAGGGTAAAGCAGAAAGGACTCCCGAGGTAATCGGGAGTCCTTAACTGCTTCTCTATACGCGACCCTTTGGAGATCAGGTCGAGGATGGAGACGGGGTTGGGCTCGGCGTTGTACTTGGGCTCGGGAGAGGGGAGGGAAGAAGTGGCGTCAAAGATGTCTTCAGGGCGAGGTTGGCTGCTGCAATGGTCGAATTGAAAGCCTTCTGCGCTGCAGAAACGGATGCTTTGTATGCCTCCTCGGCGCTCTGTTTTGAGGCATCAGTTGTCGCCACTGCAAGCGCAGTCTTATAGCTGGCTTTGGCGGCCTTGATTGCGCTCTGGAATGTCGCCGTCGCGGTATCGACTGTAGTGAGGTAACTATTTACGGCAAGTGTCACTGCAGGATTACCAGAACTCAATTTGTCGAGTTTCTTCAGAAGCGATTTGGTCTGAGCCTGGAGGGCGTTTCCCTCATTTTCAAATTTCTTGCCTTTGCCATTGAATACCGGAGAATCTTGAATAGCTTTAAGAATTGAATCAACGGCGGATTTTTCTACTTTCTTTCCGTGATCCCCGCTCTTGCCTTTACCTGATGCATTTGCCAGCGGTGAAACCGCGACTAGCAATATGAGGACTGAACTCGCAGCGAGGAAGGCGCGGGGGAATTTCGTGCGCGACATGTGATCTCCGATTCTCTTTAGGAGAGCAATGCAAGCACATCCAACAAAAAGCAGAAAGGACTCCCGAGGTAATCGGGAGTCCTCTCTTTATATGACTCTAGTTATGGATTAATGCTTAGAAATCCATATCCCCGCCGCCAGGACCTGCTGGCATTGCTGGTTTCTTCTCAGGCTTATCGGCAATCACGGCTTCAGTGGTGATGAAGAGTGCTGCAATGGACGCCGCGTTCTGCAATGCAGAACGAGTCACCTTTGCAGGATCAATGATGCCGGCCTTGATCATGTCAACGTACTCTCCGGTTGCTGCATTAAGTCCGAACCCAGGTTCTAGGTGACGGACCTTCTCGACCACAACTCCACCTTCAAGGCCTGCGTTGATCGCAATCTGCTTTAGCGGTGCCTCGATTGAGGCTTCAACAATCTTTGCACCAGTTGCTTCATCGCCTTCAAGTTTCAACTTTGAGAAAGCAACCTTCGCGGCCTGCAATAGCGCAACGCCACCGCCGGCAACAATGCCTTCTTCTACCGCTGCTTTTGCGTTACGGACTGCATCTTCAATGCGGTGTTTGCGCTCTTTGAGTTCGACTTCGGTAGCAGCGCCGGCCTTGATTACTGCAACGCCGCCCGCCAACTTGGCCAAACGCTCTTGCAACTTTTCGCGGTCGTAATCGGAATCGCTCTTCTCAATTTCCTGACGGATCTGAGTTACCCGTCCCTTGATCTGCTCTTCGTTTCCGCCACCTTCAACAATTGTTGTCTCATCTTTGCTGATGACAACCTTGCGTGCGTGTCCGAGAAGTTCAACCCCGGCCTGGTCCAACTTCAAGCCAACCTCTTCTGAGATGACTGTTGCACCGGTAAGAATTGCAATG
Source organism: Actinomycetes bacterium (assembly GCA_025355765.1). Taxonomy (GTDB): domain Bacteria; phylum Actinomycetota; class Actinomycetes; order Nanopelagicales; family Nanopelagicaceae; genus QYPT01. The sequence goes on along the minus strand of JANXZB010000088.1, from coordinate 948 downwards.
TCTTGGAGCATCGCCTTGCGACGATCGCCAAAACCTGGAGCCTTGACGGCCGCAGAGCGGAAGGTTCCGCGAATCTTATTTACAACCAACGTTGCAAGGGCTTCGCCTTCGATATCTTCAGCAATGATTGCAAGTGGCTTGCCCGACTGCATGACCTTTTCGAGAATCGGTAGAAGGTCCTTGATGTTTGCAATCTTTGAGTTGGCGATCAAGATGTATGCATCCTCAAGTACTGCTTCCATGCGGTCTGAATCGGTGACGAAGTAGGGAGAGATGTATCCCTTATCAAATCGCATTCCTTCGGTGAGCTCTAGCTCTAAGCCAAAGGTGTTTGATTCTTCAACGGTGATAACGCCCTCTTTGCCGACCTTGTCCATTGCCTCAGCGATCATCTCGCCGATTGTGGTGTCAGCGGCAGAAATCGACGCAGTTGCTGCGATCTGCTCTTTGGTTTCTACGTTCTTTGCCATCGAAACAAGCTCGGCAACAACTGCTTCCACTGCCTTTTCAATTCCGCGCTTGAGGGCCATCGGATTGGAACCGGCGGCCACGTTTCGAAGACCTTCGCGAACTAGTGCTTGAGCAAGAACGGTTGCGGTGGTTGTGCCATCGCCTGCGACATCGTCGGTCTTCTTGGCAACTTCCTTCACAAGTTCAGCACCAATTTTTTCCCAGGGATCTTCAAGATCGATTTCCTTGGCGATGGAAACTCCATCGTTAGTGATGGTGGGGGCTCCCCATTTCTTCTCCAAGACGACGTTCCGCCCACGGGGTCCAAGGGTTACCTTGACCGCATCGGCGAGAATGTTCATGCCACGTTCTAGGCCACGACGGGCCTCTTCGTTAAAGGCAATCTGCTTTGCCATAGTTGTTTTCGCTCCTATGATCTTTAGTTACGTTATGGGTGAATTATCACTCACACCCCTAGAGTGCTAACGCTAAATCTAG
>JANXZB010000073.1 GCA_025355765.1 Actinomycetes bacterium | reverse complement strand
AAGTTCTACCAGCGTCGCCGCCGCCGCGAACGCGGATGAAATATCTGTAATGGTGAATGGCAAATTCATGATCGTATTTCGGCGTGAACGTATTGATTCATCGCTGGCAAGATGGCGAGCGCGGCCAATGTGGCCTTGGCTTACGCGTGAAGCGAAATCTGCCATTGCCGGCGAGATTCCATCGCGGCGGACTAAAACTTCTGCAACCTCGGACGACGACGGGGTGCGCAATTGGAGATGCCGTGCTCGAGAGCGAATTGTCGGCAAGACATCAAACAATGTTGGAGCGCAGAGAAGCCAGACCGTGCGAGCTCCTGGTTCCTCAATAGCTTTAAGCAGCGCATTAGCCGCAGATTCGGTAAGCCTGTCAGCATCTTCCATCACGACAACCCGCCAGCCTCCGACGCTGGGCGCCCACGCCACTCGTTGCAAAAGTTCACGTACCTCATCAACTTTTATGGACAATCCTTCGGTGCGAAGTACTTCGACGTCGGCGTGCCCCCCGGCTTTGGCCGTTCTGCAGTCAACACAGGTGCCGCAGCCGCCTTCAGAACATATGAGTGCAGCCGCGAATGCGATTGCCGCACTGGATCGCCCGCTCCCCGGCGGTCCAGTGAAAAGCCAGGCATGCGTCATCTCTTGAGTTTCTTCACCGTTACGTGACGAGCGGACCGCATCCTTTAGTGAATTGACGATGTGCGACTGCCCTACGAGCTCATCAAATACTGACATCGAGGTCACTTCGTCTTGGACTTGCGCTTGAGTCCTTGGGGAATACGACTGGTCTTCTCCTTCTTTGGAATCTTGCTCAACGCCGGCAACTCGTTGACTCGCGTCAAGATGGCATGGTGAATGGTCTCAACTCCCATACGAGCGTCCACGACGAGATAACGCTCGGGGTCTATCAAGGCCAACTGCAAATACTCCTGGCGGATACGTTCGTGGAATGCCAGCGGTTCTGCCTCCAGGCGATCAAATTTCTTCAACCTGCTGAGACCCATCTCTGCCGGCAAATCCAAAATGATCGTCAGCGTGGGGAAGAGTGATTCGGTGGCCCATCTAGAAATCCGAGCCACCTCCCCTGGTTCTAGTACCCGACCTGCGCCTTGATAGGCGATGGATGAGTCAAAGTATCGATCGGTGATGACAATGTCGCCAGCTTCAAGGGCGGGCCGGATCACCGAGAAAACGTGATTGGCGCGATCGGCTGCATAGAGCAGCGCTTCTGCGCGCGGTGAAATCTCACCCGTACTGTGCGAGAGCAAGATCTCTCGCAAATCCTTCCCCATTGGTGTGCCACCCGGCTCGCGAGTAAGAACAACGGAGCGGCCCTCATCCTCCAGCCAATCCTTGAGCAGTTTTGTCTGCGTTGATTTGCCAGAGCCTTCGCCACCCTCGAAGGCAATGAAGAGGCCTTTGGTTGGAGCACCCGTGATCGCGCCCAATTCGCCTTTCAGGGCATTGGATACGTCACTCCAAAACGAAACACTCGGGCGGTCCTTCATCTGGTGGTATGAAACGACCCCAATCGCTGTGGCAATTAATCCGGCAAAGAAGATAGTGATTGCCGCGCCGTTGTAGTTGATGTGAATGTTTTGAAACGCCAGAGATCGCTTCCCCACAACTGCTGCGATCAGAGGAGAGATGGCGAGTACTGCCACCAAGGTAACGCGAATAAGTGATTGCATAAATGCAAAGGTGCGGCCGCGCACATCATCAGCGGTCTCCATCCCCAGCATTGTGAATCCGGTGACCCAGCAAAGGCCGGAGAATGAGCCCAACACAACGACAATGAAGACAGCCAGAACTAAGTTCGGAATCAATGCAAGGAGAACGAGAAAGACACCGGAGGCGGTCAGGGATGCACCGAAGAGACGGCGACGCGAGAACTGCGCGAAGACCTTAGGTCCAAAGGCAATGCCTAACGCCAGCCCGGTGAAGACCGAGCCAAAGAGAACACCGTAAGCGGCGTTACCTCCACCGAGGTCCCCCACAAAGGTTCGGGCCAGACCAATGACGGCGCCAGCTGCAATGAACGCACCCGTCATCCCGACGATCAATCCACTTACGATCTTTGATTTACGGACCGAGCGCCAGCCTTCCAGCAGAGACTTTCCGACACCGACTTCGCCGGCAGTCTTTGAGGCCGCACCCTTGGGGATCTCATGTAAGCCCCACGCAGTCCATGCCCCGAACGCAAAACTCGCCGCATTGATATACAGGGCTAAATCAACTGAGTTGCCTTTAAAAAATGGAACGGCGTTGGCGAGGGCACCACTGATCAATGCGAGAAACGAGAAGAGGGCTGCCGCGATAGGTGCGGTGCCATATGCGGCCAGTAGCGCAACCTGATTGGCGCTCTCCAATTTCTCCTTCGGCACCAAGTTGGGAACACTCGCCTCTTTGGCCGGAGACCAGAAAAGGGTCACGCACTCCACCAGAATGGTGGCGGTGTAGAGCCAGACGAAGGTGTGAATGATTGGAATGGAGATATAAAACCCAGTTCGGAGAATGTCGGTAGCGATCATCAATTTGCGACGGTCGAAGCGATCGGCGATTACCCCTGCTATCGGCCCCAGAAAAACTGAAGGCACCAGGCGCGCGATGAAAACGCCGGCAATCGCATAGTTGGCCTTGGTGTAATTGCCGTGGGAGAGCTGTTGAGCCATGGCCGTGGTGGCTAGCAAGCCCAGCCAATCCCCGAGGGAGGAGAAAGCCATGGAGCGCCAGAGCCGGCGGAAAGCGGGTATGGCCATCACCCCACGGGTTTGATCCTGTGCGGGAGGAGCCGGAATTGGGAGTGAGCGTGCCACGGGGTAAGGGTAGTCCGCAGAGCCTGAACTATTTGCTATCAGGTTTAGATTTGGCCTTTGCCTTGCCGCTGGCGGCCTTCTTTGCCACCCTCTTTGCCGCGGCCTTCTTCACCACATTCTTGGTCAGGGTCGGTGCACTCTTCTTTGTGATCGACTTCTTGGTGGCTGCTTTCTTCCTGGACGTTCGAGCCCTCTTCGGGGATGGGCCGTTTTCGGCCTCCCATGCCCTTCGCCCGGCTAGAAGTTCTAGGCCGCGCTCCAAAGTCATGCCCTCCAGGGTGTCGCCGCGGCGCAAGGTCGCATTGGTCTCCCCATCGGTGACATACATGCCAAATCGCCCATCTTTGAGGAGCAGCGGCTTGGAGGTTGTCGGATCCACACCCAACTCCTTCAACGGAGGTTTTGCCACTCCACGTCGTCGCAGTTTCGGCTCTTTATAGATTGCAACGGCATCATCGAGTGAGAGTGAGAAAAGTTGATCCTCGCTTGTGAGAGTGCGCGAATCTGCGCCCCGTTTCAAATAGGGACCGTAGCGTCCGTTTTGAACGGTGATCTCCTCCCCAGTTTCGGAGTCGGTGCCGAGTACACGGGGCAATGAAAGCAACTTCACGGCATCATCGAATGTAATGGTGTCCAACGTCATGGTCGAAAGCAGAGATGCCGTCTTGGGCTTCTCCCCTTTCTTAGCATCTTCAGGAAGTACCTGCGTCACGTAGGGACCAAAGCGACCCGACTTGGCAACAACTTCTAGCCCGCTACTTGGTTCGATTCCAAGTTCG
>JANXZB010000132.1 GCA_025355765.1 Actinomycetes bacterium | reverse complement strand
ACGTCGCATGCTTCCACCTGATGACAATCCAGACTTTCTCAATAAGCTCTAATTGAAACGAGCCAAACTGGCGGTAACGCTTACTTTCATTACCAATGGTTTGGGAGTTGGATCTTTCGTTGCACGCATTCCTGATATCAAGGCACACCTCGAAATCTCCAACGCAACATTAGGCATCATTCTCCTTTCCTCATCGGTCGGCGTATTCCTAGCGCTTAGACCATCGGGGAAGTTGTCGGCAAAATACGGAAGCGCTCCAATCGCATTTCGTGCCACGTTGGCAGTCTCCGCGGCTGTCATTTTGCTTGGATTTGTATTTAATATCGCCTGGTTCTGCTTCTCACTCTTTATTTTTGGGTTCACGTCAGCATTTCAAGATGTTGCAATGAACTCACACGCCGTTGCCCTCGAACATAAATCGGGCAGACGCATGATGAGCTCCTTCCATGGAATGTTCTCCCTAGGAGGCTTATTGGGCGGGGCAATCGGCGGGGCATTTTCGCAATTGAAGATTTCCTTCAGCGAGCAGACCATTTTTGTCGCTCTTATTGTGGCCACGGTAGCTTTCTATGCCAGACCGCGTTGGCTGCCAGCCGAAGCCGACCGACATGTATTCATCAAGGAAGAGAAGACAAAGCGACGGCCCGGCCTTTTATGGATCCTCGGCTTCTTTGGTTTCTGCAGTGCGGTGGCGGAAGGAGCCGCTGGAGACTGGGGCGGAATTCTCTCTCGTGAGACATTCCATGCCTCCCACTTCATTTCCGCACTTCCCTATATCGCCTTCTCGGCAACGATGGTCATTGGTCGTTTTTCAGGAGACCGACTGGCTCATAGATTCACTGCTCCAAAAATTCTCTCCGCTGCGGGCGTCGTGGCAAGCCTTGGCCTTGCGATCGGCCTATGGATGGGAGGAAGTTTCGGTGTTGTCTTTGGGTGGTTTTTCCTCGGCGTGGGGCTTTCGGTAGTAATTCCGCTGCTCTTCAGCGCAGCCGGAACGATCGCAGCAACGCGGTTTAAAGGTCAGGTTGCACCCTCGCAGGCCGTGGCAATCGTGTCGGGAATTTCATACTTCGGTTTTATTGTCGGTCCACCGACAATGGGGTTCGTTGCTGACCTCATCCAACTTCGTTGGGCCATGTTTCTGGTTGTCGCTCTGGTGGCATTGCTCACGACCAGCGCACGATTCGCGCAAACTGATTAAGTCTCCGGCAGAATAGATGTCTGTTTAAAGTCCTGAGTAAGTATGTCTTCCCGTGCCCCAGATATTTATATACACGTAATTAAAGAGGAATGTCGATCCAGCGAAGAGGCACAGCCAAGCAGCTTTTCGCCCGCGCCAACCGACCGTAACTCGGGCGTGTAAGTACGCGGCATAAGCAACCCACGTGATAAACGCCCAAGTTTCTTTTGGATCCCATCCCCAGTAACGTCCCCAAGCATGCTCCGCCCAGATCGCACCGGCCATCACGGCAAAAGTCCAGAGCGGAAATACGAAAGCAACCAATCTGTAAGAGAGTTGATCTAGCACCTCAAGGGACGGAAGGCGCTTAGCCCAGGCGCTGCGTTCACCTCTTTGTTCCATCGAATCCAAATAGAGGTAGGCCGCTGCAATGGTGTTTGCCAGGAGAAACACTCCACCGGAAATAATCGCGGCCGACACGTGTATAACCAACCAGTAAGACTTCAACGCTGGAACCAGAGGCGCACTGGGTCGGTAAAGAACCGTGATGGCGGTACCAAGTATTAAAAGCACGAAGATGGAGACGGGCAATCCCAACCATCGAAGGTCATATTTCTTAAGCGCGACTAGGTAAGCGCCAGTAAAGGCCAGTGCTCCCGTAATCGAAAATTCGTACATATTTCCCCATGGAACGCGTCCGGCGGAAATTCCACGAGCCACCACACCGGCAAAGAGTAGGAGAAAGCCCAAGATCATAAATGCTGTCGCGATCCGGCCGGCCCGTTCGGTGCGCTGGTAATCCAACGTCTTCACAAGGAGGCTTCCCTCGGTCTTTACCTGTTCGCCCTGAGGTGCACGGACGGCCCACGCTGTTTCGTATGCATGGGCAAAGAAAGCCAAGGTGTAGACACCCATCGCCGAATAAACCAAATAATTGGAGAGGTATGCCCACGATGAGTGCGTCATTTTCCATCCTTCTTTAAGTCTGCAATGAGTAGTGCAATTTCATTTTCTAACCCTGGAACTCCGCTTCTGGCAAGCCCTGCGACTTCCACTTTTCCTTCCCCCGCAGTTCGAATCCAGATCCTGCGGCGGCGAGTGAAGAGAGAGCCAAGCAAACCAAGGATCGCCAGAATACCCCCCGCTAATGAATACATTTTCCCAGGGTCTCGTACAACTTGGAGGTTGACCCATTGGACAAGGCCATCAAAGCGGATGCTGCCGTCGGGGAATGTGAAGGTTTGACCCACACTCAATGATTGCAGCCCGATCTTGGTCATCTTGGAGGTGTCCACGCGATAGACAGACTGTGGAATTCCGCTGTCAAGACCCAAATCTCCCTTCCATGCCGAGAGGAGAAGCCGTGGATCCAGGGCCTCAGGATAGATTGAGAAACCCCCGCGAACTTTATTCTTCGCAGCCGTAGGAAGAAATGCGGCAATGAATCCCAACTGAGGGTGAGAGTCGGGAGCCTTTATCGCGCCAATTGAAGTCAAATTTCCATCTTGTGGGAGAAATGGAACGGGACCTTCCATAACCACTTGGCCAGACTTGTCACGAACTGTCACAATCGGTGAATATCCATTCGCCTGCAAGTAAACATTGGTACTTCCCATTTCTAGCGGGCTATTAACTTTGATAATTCGCTTCACCTTCTTCGCCCCGGGTTTGTCAATCATCGTTACCCGCAATGTGTAGTCCAGAGGCGCATTTGTACGGGGATCATACTTTGCCTGAAAGTCGTCAATAATTATTTCAAATGGTGACAATGAGTGATTGCGCGATAATTTACCAAGACTCAAACTGTCATAAGTAGTTTGCGTATTCGTGAAGCGATCGCCGACGTTAATAATGGCCTCGCCTTTCATTCCAAATAGGGCGCCAAGACTTACCCCGACTAGTATGAGAATAAGTGCAAGATGAAAGAAAAGATTGCCCGTCTCACGTAGGTAACCCTTTTCAGCGGAGATTGATCCATTACATTCACGGATTCGAAATCGCCGATTTTTGAGCCAGGATCTCGCTGCGAGGAGTTCATCACCATTGCCTTGCCAAGAGTGAAAAAATTCCATTCGATCCAAGTTCGCCGGCGTCGAAGGCGGCAGCGCTCGACTGGCTTTCAGGTGATCAAAGGTGCGCGGCAGAACACAACCAATGAGCGAAATAAAGAGGAGAACGTAAATAGCGCTAAACCAGGGCGATCCAAAAACATCAAATAGTGAGAGCCGATTCATCCATGCCGCCGTGCCAGGATGCTTCGTGAAATAATCTTGCACCCTCATTGGATTTTGCGGGCGCTGGGGGATGAGTGAACCTGGGATCGATGCCACTCCCAGTAAAAGCAGAAGAATCAATGCCGTTCGCATGCTGGTAAGTTGACGCCACGCAAAGCGCAACAGGCTGACAAGGCCTAGCTCGGGAAGATCAGTCGGATTACTCATCTAAACCACCGGTATAAAGTTAGAAATGGACCCACGGAGAGAATTCATAATCTCGTTCCAAATGCCGAAAATTTGAAGCAACCCAATGACAATCATAAGAACTCCCCCAACATTGGTAATGATGTTGCCTCGCTTAGCGATAAATCTCCGCAATTTCGCCGAGCGGTCCAAAAAAAGTCCAGAAAGAATAAAGGGAATGCCAAGTCCTACGGAGTAACCCAGCGATAAGATCGCCCCTCGCACAGCGCTGGCCTGCTCAAAGGCCAGCGTTTCAACCGCGGCCAAGGCTGGACCAATACATGGAGTCCACCCCACCCCGAAGAGGAAACCAAGAAGCGGAGCACCAACGAGACCGCCCACCGTAGAGATCTTCGGCTTGTAAACGGGCATCATAGGAAACCTGCCCATAAAGATAAGTCCCAGAGCAATTGTGAAAACTCCCAAGACTCGAGTGATTACACTTTGATGAGTTAAAATCTTCGAACCGAGTCCCCCAAAGAGTGCACCGTATGAAACAAAAAGAACGCTGAATCCCAAGATAAAAAGTAACGATCCGGCCAGAACTCGTCCTCTGCTTTTCGACATACCGGCGGCATAGGAGACGTATCCTGGCACCAGCGGCAAAACGCATGGGGAAAGAAAAGAAATCAAACCTGCAACAATAGAAAAAGGGATCGCCGCAAGTAAAGTACCGTCCAAGATTTGATTTACGAAAAGATTTTTCATTCAGCGCTCACCCTTTTGATCAGATCGGTCAAGGAAGCTACGGTAATCTGACCGGAAATTCGCGCCGCCACTTTCCCTTTCTTATCAATGACAATAGTTGTAGGAATCGCATTGGCAAAGAGAGAGTTCTGAAAACCCATCAGGATGGAGTCATCTATGAGAGTGGGATAAGGGATCGCAAAACGCCGGACAAACGCTCTAGCGCTAGGCAAACTGTCGCGGGTCAAGATTCCAACGAAACTCACATCTGGGAAAGTCTTTGACAGTGCGACAAGGGTTGGAGCTTCGGCCCGACAAGGTGCACACCATGATGCCCACACGTTTATGACCGCAACTCGATGAGCGGCCAAATGAAAGGTCCCACCTGCAAGCGTTGCACCCTGAATTACTGGCGCCTGTTTCCGATCTGATGAGTGAATGAAAGTCACTGCACCATTTCCCGCGATGTAACTCCTAGACCCGGTGGATGAACCTCCACCGCAACCAGCTAGAAGCAGAGAAATCACAACTCCAACGAGGGTGTAACGGTAGGCGGCTCTCATTACTTCTTCGCAGGCAGTAGGTGGCGGGCTGGCTCTGAGTAAGTCACTCCCGAAATCATGTCTTCATCGTCAAAGTGAATTGTTGTCACCGATGCAAGGCTGCATTCACGTTTGCGAGGGTCGTGGATGAGATGGCGACCCTCAATGGCACTTCGCAGAATCCAAATTGGCAGTTGATGAGATACGCATATCGCATCTTTTTCTCCTGCAGCTTCGTGTGCAGAGAAAACAGCCGCCAGCATGCGAGTGACCTGCTCCATGTAAGGCTCACCCCACGAAGGACGCCAAGGATTCCATAGATGGCGCCACGCGCTGGGGTGTCGAAGTGCACCATCTCCGATTCCAAAGGGCTGGCCTTCGAAAATATTGGAAGCTTCGATCAAGCGTTCGTCAGTTGTTATCTCGATGCCGTGCGCTGCAGATATCGGAGACGCAGTCTCTTGCGCTCTTTGAAGCGGAGACACATGCAGTGCGCCTAAATCAATAGATTTCGACCAGTCGCCCAGGGTGCGAGCCATTTCTTGACCTCGCTCGGACAATCGCCAACCTGGTTGGCGACCGTAAAGAATCTTCTTGGGATTCTCTACTTCGCCGTGACGGATGACATGAACGCTGGAGGCCATGGGCAAAGCATAAAGCGTCACGGCCATGCTCAGGTCGCTACTCTAGGAACATGGCTCCGACCCCTAAACGAGCGGCCTTCTTTGACGTCGATAACACGCTCATACGAGGATCCGCTCTCTACTTCCTCGGCAAAGGGATGTATCAACGCGGATTCTTCACAAAAGCCGATATCTCACGATTTGTCGTGGCTAATTTGCGATTCCGATTCTCAGGAAAAGAGAAGCCTGAAGAGATGGATCGGCTGCAAAATGCCGCGACCAATTTCATCGCGGGCCAGAAGGCAGATGACATCGCGAAATTGGCCCAGGAAGTTTATGACGAACACGTCTCTCCGGCTCTCTGGCAAGGCACAATCGATATTGCCCAAACACATTTGAGCAACGATGAAGAGGTCTGGCTTGTCACTGCTGCTTCCCAGGAAATGGCACAAGTGATCTGCCAGAAACTGGGCCTGACAGGCGCCCTTGGAAGCCGAGCTGAAGTTAAAGATGGAATCTACACCGGCCAATTAATTGGAAAACTCTTGCACGGCAAAGAGAAGGCGATCGCGATAAAAGCCCTTGCCGAGGAACGCGGATTCGATTTATCGCAGTGTTATGCCTACTCCGATAGCCATAACGATCTACCCCTCTTGCTAGCAGTGGGCCACCCCAGTGTGATCAATCCCGATGCCGTTCTTCGTATCCGAGCCATGCGCGAATCATGGCCAATTCACGATTTCCGTCGCGTTCAGACGCTTAACCGGCTCCTGGGACCTGTGGTCAGTTGGGTAGCCGCATTAGGCGTGCTGCTTACCCCTCGAAGACATAAAGATAGGTAAACGCTAAAGCAGATCAACCGCTAATGTAGAGCGGTTATGGAAACGCGATCTTTTGCAGACTACCTTCGTGGGCTCGACGACCCCGGACTGCTCTCACTTTTCGCTTTAAGGCCTGATTTAGTCTCACCGGTCCCCCACGACATCGCCTCACTCGCAGTTCGAGCCAATTCGGCCCCCAGTCTCGCCCGCGCCGTAGAGCGCCTCAACGAGTGGCAGTTCCAAGTTCTGGAAGCTTGCGCGGCCCTGGATGAACCCATGGTCGAAAAAGAGATCCTCTCCGTAACCAACCCGTCGGCCAAATTCGTTCTGCCGCATCTGGTGAGCATGGCGCTACTCTACAAATCCAGCGACGGGTATCGACTTCCCAGTTCCTTGCGCGAAGTTCTAGGAAATGAACCAGCAGGTCTTGGACCAGCATCCATGGCCAAATTGTCGATGAAAAAACTCGATGAGGCACCGGAGGCTGCTAAGAAAGTCTTGGAGAAACTGACATGGGGCCCTCCGCGCGGAAGCGTCGGGGACATCCGAAATCCTGGACCTGGAATTGCTTGGTTACTAAAAGAAAATTTCCTCGTTCCATTCGACCAACGAACCGTGATACTCCCGCGCAATGTTGCGATTTATCTGCGAGGCGGCAAGATTCACAAACACCCATCCCCAAATCCTCCAGTCCTTACAGGTCGTTTGGTAGCGCAAAAAACCTCAGACCGTGCGGCAATCGCGAATGTTTCAACCATCCTGCGCTGGTATGAGGAAATTTTGAATTTCTGGTCTGAGGAACCACCGAGTGCTCTGCGTGCTGGCGGCCTTGGCGTTCGAGATCTTAAGACGGCCGCCCAACATCTAGGTGTAGATGAGAATTGCGCGGCATTTGTCGCCGAACTTGTCTACTTAAATGGACTCGTTGCAATCGATGCCGATGATCGCATCCTTCCCACACATGCTTTCGATATCTGGCTTACTCAAAGTCCGCAGATTCGATGGCGATCCCTCGTCTCACTCTGGTTAGTTACGTCAAGGGTGAGCGGGCTCGTAGGTCGGGCAGAATCCAAACATATATCGGCACTGGGTCCAGAACTCGATCGCGTTAACGCCGCAGCTACGCGACGACTAACCCTAGAGACACTCTCACAGCATCCCGAGATTTCCCCTGACCTTGATTCACTTCTCGCCTTGATTAAATGGAAAGCCCCGGCAAGGCGTAACCCAGGACTTCAAGGCGATCTAATCACCTGGACTCTTCGGGAAGCAGAGTGGTTGGGAGTCACGGGTCAAGGTGCAATTTCAAAATACACACTTGCACTTCTGAATGGCCGCGAGGATCTCGAAATCGACTCCGAATTACCCAAACCAATCGACCATATTCTCATTCAGGGCGATAACACCGCCATCGCACCCGGTCGCCTTGAGATCGCCGTGGCACGAGTCTTGGATTCAATTGCCGACATTGAAAGCCGAGGCGGTGCCACCGTCTATCGATTTAGCGAATCATCAATCAGGCGCGGTCTCGATCATGGCAAAACAGGTGAGGAGATAAAGGAATTCCTTCGCAAAACATCTAAAACGCCGATCCCTCAGCCTCTGGATTATTTGATCGGCGATGTTGCAAAGCGTCATGGCAGATTACGCGTGGGAAACACGAGTTCCTATCTTCGCTGCGAAGACCCCACGCTTCTTTCGCAGATTGTCAGCGATAAGAAACTAGAAGGATTGCCTCTACGCAGAATCGCACCGGAAGTTCTCGTCTGTGATCTCGATGCAAACGAAATGATGATCGCTTTACGCAGTGCTGGTTATATGCCGGCCGCAGAATCAAACACGGGGGTCCTGATTACAGGACAACGCGTGAGCCGGGCTAAATCCAAACCGCGTCCGCCCAGAGTCATCGGCGAACTTGAAACCCCAACAGAGGAAACTTTAGCGGCGGCACTGCGCGCACTTCGTGCAGCAGAACGTTCCAGCCACAAACAAACATCACTTCGAGAAATCGCGGCAAATGCCCTTGGATCTCTTCCACGAACTACGGCTAACGAAACTCTGGACTTGCTGCACAAATTCATCGTCGAGGGAGAAACTCTCTCGATCGGGTACGCAGATAACAACGGCTCGGTTACACATCGAATTATCGACCCGCTCAGCATTAGCGCGGGCTCATTGATTGCGCGTGACCATGGCACCGGGGAGATCCAAACCTTCAGAATCCCTCGCATCACCGGGGTCGCGACGCTGTGAGCACCCAGATGGCTACGAAGTACGGCAGAATAGAAGGTATGCCAACTCCCCTTGAAGCCATAGAGGTCCTCGTGCGATGCGAATCGCCCACCGAGGACCTTGCCTCGTGCAACGAGGTTGTTGAGTTAGCTAGGGATCTCACGACTCGTGTTCTTGGCACTCCAGCGCAGATTCGCCAGATCAATGGAAGGCCCGTCTTCTGGTACGGAGTCGACAAGCCAGAAATCGTTCTCCTCGGACATCTAGACACTGTCTGGCCCAAGGGTTCATTTGAGCCGCTCTGGGAGGTCAAAGGCGATGTTGCCCGTGGGCCCGGAATTTTCGACATGAAGGCCGGCTTTGTTCAAGCCCTTTTTGCCCTTAAGGGGATTGAAGGCTCAGTCGCACTAGTCGCTACAACAGATGAGGAAAGCGGCAGTGCAACATCCAAAGAATTAATCCAAGAATTATCTAAAGGGGCGAAGGCGGTCCTCGTTCTTGAGGCTGCAATTGATGGGAAAGTGAAGATTGGGCGCAAGGGAACTGCGATGTACCAAGTAACCGTTCTCGGTCGCGCATCCCACGCTGGGCTGGAACCTGAAAAAGGAATCAATGCCACGACTGAAATGGCACACATTGTCTTGAAGCTTGCCACCCTTGAAAGTGCAGAGCACGGAACGACAGTTGTGCCAACGGTCTTGCGATCGGGAAATACAACGAACACAGTCCCTGATCATGCATCCCTTGATATAGACATTCGCTCTTTCTCGCAAGTAGATCTTGTCCGTGTTGATGCTGCGATCCGGTCAATCAAGCCAACTAATCAGGATGCGCGCATTGAGATTTCGGGTGGGCTGAATCGCCCTCCATTAGAGCCTGCCTCCACTAAGTACCTCTATGAGCGTGCCGAAAAGGTTGCACAAGGTTTAGGAATGAAGCTGGGCAGCGCAAGTGTCGGTGGAGCAAGTGACGGGAATTTCGCGGCGGCCGCAGGTGCCAAAGTTCTTGACGGACTTGGCGCTGTCGGAGCCGGTGCCCATGCCCTGAATGAATGGGTGAGCATTTCCGCCGTAGATGAGCGCATTAATTTTCTCCACCACTTTATAGAGGATTTGTTACATGACTGATGGACCGTTAATTGTTCAGAGTGATAAGACCCTGCTCCTTGAAATCGATCACCCACTAAGTACCGAGTGCCGACGAGCGATTGCCCCATTTGCCGAACTTGAACGATCTCCTGAGCACATTCACACTTATCGACTCACCAACCTTGGATTGTGGAATGCACGCGCCGCCGGACACGACGCAGAACAAGTCATAGATACGCTGCTCAAATACTCCAGGTACGCGGTTCCTCATTCAATTCTGGTAGATGTCGCAGAGACGATGTCGCGCTACGGTCGATTGCGATTAGAAGCCGATCCTGTTCACGGGCTTATTCTTGTCACCACCGACACCGCAGTTCTTGAAGAGGTCATCAGGGCAAAGAAGATTGCGCCCCTGCTTGGTGTCCGCATTGACGCCCAGACAGTTGCTGTTCATCCAAGTCAACGTGGCCATATAAAACAGTCACTTTTACGCTTAGGTTGGCCAGCGGAGGATTTCGCCGGTTACGTCGACGGCCAACACCACGAGATCGATCTGGTCCAAAATGGTTGGAAGATTCGCCAGTACCAAGAACTTGCAGCTGAAGGCTTCTGGCACGGTGGCTCCGGTGTTGTGGTACTTCCATGCGGTGCCGGCAAGACAATCGTAGGGGCCGCGGCGATGGCTCATGCCAAAGCCACAACGCTCATTCTCGTAACCAACACGGTCGCAGCGCGACAATGGCGCGAAGAACTCCTTATCCGTACCACTCTGAACGAGGACGAGATTGGCGAGTATTCCGGCTCCAAGAAGGAAATTCGGCCCGTAACTATTGCCACATACCAAGTGATGACGAAGAAGAAGAATGGCGTTTACTCACACCTCGATCTCTTTGACACCCATGACTGGGGTTTGATCATTTACGACGAAGTCCATTTGCTTCCTGCACCAATATTTCGATTTACTGCCGATATTCAATCTCGCCGTCGACTCGGATTGACGGCGACGTTAGTGCGCGAGGATGGCCTCGAAGGAGAGGTCTTCTCGTTGATTGGCCCGAAGAGATTTGATGTTCCATGGAAAGAGATTGAAGCGCAGGGCTACATTGCTCCGGCCGAATGCATCGAAGTCCGAGTGACACTCACCGAACAAGAACGACTTGCCTATGCAACGGCCGAACCTGAAAACAAGTATCGCCATTGCGCAACCGCAGTCACAAAACGAAAGATCGTTGAAGAGTTAGTTAAGCAACACGCAGACGATCAAGTTCTCGTTATAGGACAGTACATTGACCAACTCGATGAGTTGCAGGCGGTCTTGAATGTTCCCATCATCAAAGGGGACACTCCGATTAAGGAACGAGAGCACCTATTCGGTCTTTTCCGCCAAGGAAAGATCAAGTGTCTAGTCGTCTCAAAGGTCGCGAACTTCTCCATTGATCTTCCGGAAGCATCTGTTGCGATTCAAGTATCAGGCGCGTTCGGTTCACGGCAAGAGGAGGCACAGCGACTTGGTCGAATTCTGCGACCGAAGGCCGATGGCCGTACCGCGCGTTTCTACTCGGTGGTATCCAGAGACACCATCGATCAGGATTTTGCGCAGAACCGCCAGCGCTTCCTGGCCGAGCAGGGGTACTCCTACAGGATTATCGACGCTGACGATGTCTATCAAGGGAAGATCTGAACCGATCCGGATCAACCCGGTAAAAATCGTGGTGCTCGCCGTCGATATGGATTACCGGGATGAGCTCCCCGTATTTCTCTTCTAGCACCGGGTCACTGTCAATAAAGCGTTTTTCGATATCAAATTGTAATTCTGGCTGGAGCGCCTCCAAGGTTTCGATAGCCACGTCGCAGAGATGACAGCCCTTTCGGGTGTACACGGTCACAAGGTTTGGCATGGTCATACATTCACCTCCCATTGGCCCAGCGTGCTTGAGAATCGTCTGAGGGTCACCGTCGAATCATCTCACCCTGATACCGTTTCCCAATATGCACACCGGACGAAGAAACCCCATTCGCGCAGGAATTGCCCTCGTCGCGATGCTGGCTGGTCTCATCGCAATACCTCAAGCCCATGCGCAATCGGTCGTTCACGAGCGAGCTTCAACGGTCTGGGGTCATACCTACGCAGGACCACCGACTCAAAGTCTTGGATCCACCGACAGTGGCGGTGCTCATCTACAAAAACAGAGCACCTTCATTGTCACGTATAACAATTTTCCGTCGTGGGCTAGAAATGATGTACAAGCGGCAGTGGACGTCTGGTCTGAGAATTTCGCATCCACAGTTCCAATCACGATCGATGCAACGTGGGGACGGTCGGCGACTTCGGGGGTTCTCGGAAGTGCCCGACCTGGAAATTATTTTTCCGGATTTACCGGTGCACCCGATGCCACCCTCTGGTATCCCTCCGCATTGGCAAATGCACTGGCAGGTGATGATCTCGATAAGAACAGCCCTGAGATAGTCATCCAAGCAAATTCAAATGCGAATTGGGATCAACGCAATGATGGGACGCCAACGAGTTCCGAGTATGACTTGGAATCTGTCTTCATCCACGAACTCGGACATGGACTTGGTTTCCTCTCAACCGACGCGTATGACACCTACTTCAAATATGGAATTCTTGATCAGCCCACACCATTTGACGCATATGCCCAGACCAGTGATGGCCGTCGACTTTCAGATCTTCCCTCTCCATCACTCGAACTTGGCAGCGCACTCACTAACACCCTGGTCTGGTCAGGTCCCTTGGGCATTCAAGCCAATAATGGTGTTAAGCCGCTTCTCTACACCCCCGCGCATTACGAGGTCGGTTCTTCGGTAAGCCATTTAGATGAGGCAACTTTCTCTTCTACAGGCCTGAATTCGGTCATGACCCCTAACCTGGCTTCAGGTGAAGTTTTCCATCAGCCTGGGCCTTTGCTCCTTGCCATGCTCCAGGATCTTAGAAATAAGCCACCAGCGGGAATTGCGAGCACCATGCCACTGCCTCCGCGTAACGTAGCGGCATTAGTCGGCGACAAATCAGCGGTGATCACCTTTGATCTGCCCAGCAATAGTCGCACCTCACAAATCTCCAGTTACACCATCAAGAACAACAAGACCGGCCAAGAGATCTCTGCGACAGCAAGTCCAGTTCTGATCACGGGGCTTAAGAATGGCATTTCGTACAGTTTCTCGATTTCTTCGCAGAACGACCTTGGTCAATCCGAAAACGTGCAGACGAATTCAGTTACGCCGCAGGCAGCTTGGAAGGCGAGTGTCCTTGATTCATTGGCGGACGGGGAACGCATCGCCACAACGCTTTTCAATACCCAACCTGCGATCGTCTATACAGATAGCAAGCGAGGTCGAGTGAAGCTTGCCGTGTGGACAGGCAAGGCCTGGCATATTGTCACTGTCGATGGAAGAGGCGGCAGCGCTGGACGTACGCTTCACGATGTTTCAGGTCCGGTTTCCGTCTGCACCAGTGGATCAGGTAAGAATCAAGCTCTCCATATCTTCTACGCCGATAAAGTCGATAAGGATCTACATCACGCTACATTCGATGGAATAAATTTCAAATATGAAATTGTGGATGGCAACGGCCCGATCGTTCAACCATACGATCAACCAAATCGTGTTCGAACCGCCAGCGATGTAAGCGTGAGCAATGCCTGCGCTAGCACTGCCTCGGGTCTTCAAGTTTTTTACCGCGATGAAACGCAGGGCATTCTGCTCGGTGCCGTGAAGGGATTCTCGGGCAAATGGACTTATGAATTGGTCGATGGCGATCATAAAACGAATGGTCACACAACCGGCGATGTCGGAACGCATCTGCGCGCAGTTGCAGTCGGTTCCAAAGTTTCGGTTCTCTACGATTCAGTCCTTGTTGTGAATCAACAGAAACAAGCCACGGCCGGTGAAGTTCGACTAGCTACTCGAATTGGAATCTCTTCCAATTGGAGTTACCGAACATTAGATACCTCCGGTGGTGGAGTCGCCGTTGCTGGCTACGACCTCTCGCTGAACAAGACTGCGGCCGGTGTCATAGCGACGTGGCTCACGGCTAGTGGAGTCTCTTTGCCGAAGCCAACTCAGATCCGCTGGGATAATCTCTCCGACAACTCCCCGCCCGTGACGCTAACAAGTGATGGATACGGCCTACCCACTTCCCCGCTGAGCATCGACAATCGAACGCTCACCTTTGGCTGCCAAGACCGCATCTGCACAACCGAATTGAAGCCAACGGCAGGCAAAAGCCCGATAAGTCTTGTTTCGAATTTTCAGAGCCCTGCGCCCATCGATAGCGAATGGGTCACGATCAACAAAGTGCGCTACGCAGTAGCCTGCGTTGCCGGAAAGTTGACGCTCTTAAGGCCGTAAAAGGTGAGTTGAAAAGGCTTACTTGGCGTTACGACGCTGAATACGGGTCTTTTTTAGAAGTTTCTTATGCTTCTTCTTCGCCATCCGCTTGCGTCGCTTCTTGATTACTGAACCCATACGCCACGATCTCCTTTTAGGTATTTCTGACCTCAAGACCCAACGAGGCCTAAGGAGGCTAGGTTACCTTGGAAGTGTATGAAAGACCGAAACGCCCGATGGACCCTGGCCAAGCACCACTAGCCCTAATTCACGGCTGTATCCGATCGCTATCGGGTTTTCGATGGCAGGGGCCCCGTAAGCCCCGTTCAGGAGACCCTTTGAGTCAAGACTCAGCGTCAACGCCGAAGCCTTGCTTGGTTTCCACCCTTTCACCCCGGCAATTGCCCCGATTGAGGCAAAGACGAGGAAATGGGAGGTTGGGCTATCGGCAGTGAGGGCATAGCCAATCGAGTCAAAGCGAAGCGTCCATAAAGGAACGAGAGTGGATCCGAATTTCGTGACCACCGCTTCGGTCTTTGCTTTCCCCGTCGCGACTCCTCCAAGAAATAGGGAATTGGTTCCACTGAGCCACCAGCGCGTGCTGGCAGTGTTGGAACTTCGGACGAGGGACGTAATCTTCCCCGCAGGCGAAACAGCGACGATGATTCCGTCCTTGATGCCTTTGCGTCCTTGCTTTGCAATGGTCTCAGAGCTGCTCCCCAGCAATACAAGAGAGCCATCTGCCTTCCTGATAACGGAGGTCAGCTGCGTATCCACCTTGCCCACAACGACCGGCTTACCGAAGATCCCGTTTAGATCACCTTGAATAAGCAGACCAGCAAGCCCGGATGTGGTGGAAATAGTTCCTACGATCGCAACCGAATTCTTATAGACGCTTATGCCTCGTACATAAAATGCCGATCCCATGGATGCGGTGTAGGTGGCAAGCAATGTTCCTGAAGGTGAGATCTTCCAGAGGGAAAGTGATGTGAGATCTGGCCGCATCGGGATGAGTGCCACAACGCCAACTCCATCGGGATTGAGAACCACCGGTGTTGGCGAAGGAGTCGGTGATGGAGTGGCCGTTGCGGTATCAACCAGTGTTGGGCTAAAAGTCGTATTGGTCGTCTGTGCAGTACCTGCCACCCAGAGATTTCCTGCAGGATCGAAAGCTGCCGCAGTTGCGATCTCATTCGATCCATTGTCTAGCGGAACCGACCATTGAACTGCTCCAGTAGAATCCATTGCTTGAATGAATCCATCCGTGCTGACAACGCCAGTAACCGTGCCGATGAGATAAATCATCTTGCCCCGAACTACCATTCCAACTACCTGACTCGAAGGTGAAAGAGTTGCAATCTTGGTCATCGGGACTTGGTCGATGGATTTTGTCGCTCCTTGCGCGAGGATAGGAACCGAAACCAAAGCGACGGCAATAACAGCAAGGATTCCGATTTTTCGCATGGTTCTATCTTTACGCAAGTTCCTGAGAACGGTCGCGAGCCGCCGTCATCGCCTTCTTCACAATCCCTGCAAGATCAGATTCTGCAAAGGATGCAAGGGCTGCCGCCGTGGTCCCATTGGGGCTAGTCACATTTTCGCGAAGCGTGGTCGCACTCTTGTTCGAGGTTGCCAGAAGTTTTGCAGCACCCACCATTGTTTGGATTGTAAGTTCTGTGGCAACTTCATTGGACAACCCCAACTCGGTTCCCGCCGAGACCATGGCTTCCACAAAATTAAAGAAGTAGGCCGGTCCCGAACCACTTACCGCCGTTACGGCGTCCTGCAAATTTTCATCGACCTCAACGACTCGGCCTGTTGCTGAAAGGAATCCGAGGACAAAGTTGGATTGAGCACTTGTCACCAGCGGACCAATCGACATCGCTGCCATCCCCTCTCCAACCAAAGTCGGCGTATTCGGCATCACTCGGATTATCGGATTGCTGCCGCCAAGGAGGGATGAAATGAATTCAATCTTCTTTCCAGCAGCGAAAGAGACAACCAAGGTACTGGGTTTAATCAAACCTTTGATTTCTGTTAAAACAGTGGAAATATCCTGTGGCTTCACGACGAGTAGCAAGACATCGGCTTTTGAAACGTTTGTCTCAAGAGGCGCCACAACGATTCCATACTTGTCGACGAGTTCTGCGGCACGATCGGCACGCTTCTCTGAGACTGTGATCGACTCAGGGCTGACACCTGCAGAAATCAAGGCGCTGAGCAGGGCTTCACCCATCACTCCTGCGCCTATCACTCCAATGGCACTTGGATTAGAATCGATGTTCATGAAGCAAGATTACCTGCAACTGATGTGCGTAAACACGCAATAACCCGTAGGCTCACCCACTATGTCTGAAACGAAACCGGGTTTCGCGCGCGATTGGTTTGAATTCACGGATCCAAACGACGAGCTTGAGATCTTCAAATGCGATCTCACTTGGCTGACGTCATATTGGACCTGCATTTATGGAGATGGCTGCAAAGGCGTCTTCGCTGATCGTCCAAATGATGGATGTTGCACAGAAGGTGCCATGTATTCCGATGAGGATGATGAAGCACGCGTTCTTAAATCCGCCGCCGACCTCACCCCCGACATGTGGCAGTTCTACGTGGAGTCGCGCCCAAAGCGTTTCGGCGGAGATCTAAATATTTCCGAAAAAGATGCTGAGAACGAGCGGAAGACTCGAACAGTAAACGGTTCGTGCATCTTCCTCAATCGCAAAGGTTACGAAGCTGAAGGGTTTACAGGATCATTCGGTTGCGTCCTCCACCATTTGGCATTGAAGGAAAGCCGCCACTTTGTCGAGACAAAACCAGATGTATGTTGGCAGTTGCCGATGCGTCGCAGCTTTGAAACCCGAGAAGTTGGAGATCGCGAATACTCCGTCACGGTAATCGGAGAATACGAGCGCCTGGCTTGGGGCGATGGCGGTAATGATTTCGACTGGTACTGCACCAGCGACTCTGATGCCCACGTTGGAACAGAGCCCGTATATATCTCCAACCGCGTGGAACTCGTTGCCCTCCTTGGACAACAGGCCTACGACATACTTGCCAAGCATTGCGATGCGCGAATGGCCGCGATCTCTGAGATATCCAAGCGGTCTCTCCCATTATTCGTGATCCAGCACCCGGCCACCCTCGCCGCCGACCTCCTAAAGGGATAGCGCCAACCGTCACACCTTCGCTCTAGGCTGTCCCCATGGCAAAACCCGAGAAGGATCCGTACCGCTGTTCTGAATGCGGTTGGACCACCAATAAATGGGTTGGCCGTTGCGGAGAATGCCAAGTCTGGGGAAGCGTCGAAGAAATTGCCGCACCCAAGCGCCTCTCGCTCGTGCCCGGAGCCGTCACCAGAGTTGCAACACCAATCGGGGATGTAGACCTCTCATCTGCTGCGGCACGCTCTACAGGGGTTAGCGAACTTGACCGAGTTCTCGGCGGAGGTCTGGTCCCAGGGGCTGCCATCCTTCTCGCTGGCGAACCAGGCGTTGGAAAATCCACGCTTCTACTCACCGTTGCCGCCAAGAGCGCATCACGCGGAATCCGATCTCTCTTCATAAGCGGAGAAGAATCAGCGTCGCAGGTCCGTCTTCGCGCCGAACGTATCGGAGCGGTTGATCCGATTCTGTGGCTGGCATCGGAGAACGATCTTGGCGCCGTCATCACGCATATCGATGCTGTGCAACCGCAACTGCTCATCATTGACAGCATCCAGACGATGAACAGCGCCGCTGCAGAAGGCGCAGCTGGCGGAGTTACGCAAGTGCGCGAAGTAGCAGCGGCGTTGATCCGTATTGCGAAAGAACGCGACATCACCTTGCTGTTGGTTGGTCACGTGACAAAGGACGGCTCAATCGCCGGACCAAGACTTCTCGAACACATCGTCGACGTTGTGCTCTCCTTCGAAGGCGAGAGACATTCGCGCCTTCGCCTCATCCGCGCAACCAAGAACCGGTTTGGTGCAAGCGATGAGGTCGGTTGCTTTGACTTAAATGACGGAGGAATAGAAAGCGTCGTAGATCCCACCGGACTATTCACCACTCGACATACAGAACCAGTGCCTGGTACTTGCGTCACCGTCACCCTTGAGGGGCGACGGCCACTCCTTGCAGAAATTCAGGCGCTAGTTGGCGCCGGGCGCGATAACGATTATGGCAACGCCCGTCGTGTTACCAGTGGTCTTGATTCTGCCCGTACCTCGATGACATTGGCGGTTCTCGAGCTTCGTGCCAACATCCGTATTGCCGGTCGTGATGTCTATGCCGCAACCGTTGGCGGAATGAAGATGAGCGAGCCGGCAGCAGATCTTGCACTCGCCCTCGCCGTTGCCTCGGCTGCAAAAGGATTAGCACTTCCCGGAGATCTCGTTGCAATCGGCGAAGTTGGACTGGCAGGTGAAATTCGCAAGGTCAGCGGAGTCGAACGTCGTCTCGCCGAGGCATACCGCCTTGGCTTCAAACGGGCATTGGTTCCGCAGGGCAGCGAGACAAGGATCCCCGGTATGGAGATCGTTGAAGTCTCGCGTTTGGATCAAGCTTTGCAACGGGTGAAGATCACTGGGGAATGAGTTCCCTAGAAATAGCGATCCTTGATTGGTTTGCGGCAAATAAGCGCGATCTTCCATGGCGCAACGCGACTCCTTGGGGCATCTTGGTGAGCGAGTTCATGCTCCAACAAACTCCCGTCGTTCGCGTCCTACCTAAATGGAACGAGTGGATGTCCCGCTGGCCAACTCCGCAGGATTTAGCATCGGCCTCGACCGCCGAAGTCATCACCGCTTGGGGTCGCCTTGGCTATCCGCGAAGAGCACTTCGCCTTCATGAATGCGCAAAAATCATTTCTCATGACTTCAATGGAAAAGTTCCTGATGCTGAGGAAGAACTCCGCGCCTTGCCAGGTATTGGCGAATACACGGCGGCAGCAATTGCCGCCTTCGCATATGACGCCAGATCTCTCGTGCTAGATATCAATATCCGAAGGCTCTTCGCCCGCGTTCTAGATGGGATCGAATCACCCAAAGTGAGTCTGTCCAATCAAGAACGAGTTGCTCGAACGAAATTGATCCCAAAAGTGAACGCTCACGTTTGGGCCGCAGCCACCATGGAACTCGGTGCGCTGGTCTGTACCGCGCGCACTCCGAAGTGCGAGGAATGTCCGCTGGCTTCAACGTGCCGATGGAGAGCAACCGGCTATCTAGCATCCGATATTCCGCGCAGAACTCAGGGTTGGCACGGCACCGATCGTCAATGTCGCGGCGTCATCGTGCAAGCACTCAGAGAGAATGCCTCACTTAATAAGTTCGAACTCGAGAAACTCTGGCACGACGATTCGCAGTTGGAAAGGGCGCTCTCCACGCTCATCACCGACGGTCTCATTTCTTTAAACGAGAGTTCCCTCTATGCCTTGCCCTAGCCATAAAACCCCTAGGCTTTAGATGTGTCGCACTATTTGCTAGCGGTAGCGGTAATCGCGGGCGCCAACTTGCTTCCCGCTTTTGCTCCCCCGACGTGGTCAATACTCGTGTTCTTCACCCTTCGCCATCACATGAATCCAGTAGCACTTGTGCTCCTTGGCGTTTTGAGCGCCACTTTAGGTCGAGCAATTCTTGCCAATGTATTTCGAGCCATTAGGGGATGGCTGCCTAAGGGATACGTGGCAAACATGGAGAGAATCGGCGCGAAAATCGAAGAGAATCCTAGACGGGCTTTCGGTCTATTGACGTTATTTTTCCTCTCACCGATTTCATCTGCTCAACTATTTGAGGCCGCAGGAATAATCAAGCGGATTGCATTAGGACCGATACTTCTTGCCTTTGCAGGAGGACGGCTGATCAGTTATTCAATCTATGTTTCCGGTGCGAGCGTCCTCAAAGAGACGTCGCTAGGACAGATAATTCAAAAGGAATTCACTTCGCCAATTGCGATCCTGATTCAAGTTCTCCTGATCGTCGGGCTTGTTGCCCTTGGAAATGTGAAATGGAACGGCACTAAGAAGTAAGGACTTCTACTTTCATTCCCGCACTTTTAGCGTTCGCGATATATCGATCAATTGTTGATTGATCTCCGGAGGTGACATCAATCGCGATTGATTGATCTGACATTCCAGCGGTAATGATCTCAAAGAGAATAACTTCAACGGCTTCATCAAGAATTACGCCATCAACGCGAGGATCCCCGATGGCATATCCGCGACGCGCATTTACGCCGTCAACCGATATGACTTCAACGCCGAATTCCTCTTTCACAGATTCCACCAGAACAGCTTTAGTGGTAGATGCCGGACCGCAAAGTAGAAAGAACGTGGGTGGTCGTTTTACCGCCATTGCCGGAACTTAGGCAGTTGGCGCTTCGGTTTCGGCCAGATCAACCGGAGAGTCAGGAGCAAGAGATTTCGGCGAGCCGGCAAAGGTGAACTTCGCCTCGGTGCCTTCTCCCTCAACGTCGACAAGCACGATCTCCCCAGCTTTCAACTCACCAAAGAGGATCTTCTCGGACAAACTGTCCTCGATCTCTCGTTGGATGGTTCGACGCAGCGGTCTGGCTCCAAGCAATGGGTCATAACCACGTAGGGCAAGTAGATCCTTAGCCGCAGTAGTCAATTCAATTGCCATGTCCTTGGCCTTGAGGCGATCATCGAGGTTGGTAATCATGAGATCAACAATCTGAACAATTTCGGGTCTGGTCAATTGGTGGAAGACGATAATGTCGTCAATGCGGTTGAGGAATTCGGGACGGAAGTGAGTCTTGAGTTCGTCACCGACCTTTGACTTCATCCGCTCGTAGTTGCTTAGTTCATCCTCAGAGTTTGCAAAGCCAAGGCCCGCGCCCTTTGAGATATCGCGCGTACCGAGGTTGGTTGTCATGATGATGACAGTGTTCTTGAAATCAACGACGCGACCTTGTGAGTCTGTAAGACGTCCGTCTTCAAGGACCTGAAGAAGTGAGTTGAAGATATCTGGGTGTGCTTTTTCGATCTCGTCAAAGAGCACAACAGAGAATGGCTTGCGGCGAACTTTCTCAGTCAACTGGCCACCCTCGTCGTAGCCGACGTATCCGGGAGGCGCACCAAATAGACGCGAAGCCGTGTGGCGCTCTGAGTATTCAGACATATCGAGTTGGATCAACGCGTCGGCTGTGCCGAACAAGAACGCAGCAAGTGTGCGTGAGAGTTCGGTCTTACCGACTCCGGAAGGACCGGCGAAGATGAAGGAGCCACCTGGGCGCTTTGGATCTTTAAGACCTGCGCGGGTGCGACGAATTGCCTGGGAAAGTGCCTTGATCGCCTGATCTTGGCCGATCACGCGGCGATGGAGTTCGTCCTCCATGTGAAGAAGACGTGCGGTCTCCTCTTCCGTCAATTTGAAGACGGGAATTCCGGTCGCCGTAGAAAGAACTTCAGCAATGAGCTCTTCATCAACTTCGGTGACCATGTCGAGATCTCCGGCTTTCCAGGTCTTTTCGCGCTCGTGCTTCTCGTTCATGAGTTGTTTCTCGTTATCGCGCAAGGAAGCAGCCTTTTCAAAATCCTGGCTGTCAATGGCCGATTCCTTTTCGCGGCGAACATTGGCGATCTTGTCGTCAAACTCACGCAACTCAGGAGGCGCAGTCATGCGACGAATACGCAGACGCGAGCCTGCCTCGTCGATCAAATCGATTGCCTTATCTGGCAGGAATCGATCGGATACATAGCGATCAGCCAGAGTTGCAGCCGCAACTATTGCCGCATCCGAAATCGATACGCGGTGATGTGACTCGTAACGGTCGCGCAGTCCTTTAAGGATAGCGATGGTGTGTTCCAGTGTTGGCTCGGCAACTTGGATTGGCTGGAAGCGTCGCTCGAGTGCGGCGTCCTTCTCAAGGTGCTTGCGGTACTCATCAAGTGTCGTCGCACCGATTGTCTGGAGTTCGCCACGCGCGAGCATCGGTTTCAAAATGCTTGCAGCATCGATGGCACCTTCTGCAGCCCCTGCACCGACAAGGGTATGAATCTCATCGATGAACAAAATAATGTCACCGCGTGTGCGGATCTCTTTCAAGACCTTCTTCAGGCGCTCTTCGAAATCTCCACGGTAGCGACTACCGGCAACAAGGGCGCCGAGGTCGAGAGAATAGAGTTGCTTGTCCTTCAAAGTCTCCGGGACATCTCCACGAACAATTGCCTGGGCAAGTCCTTCAACTACTGCGGTCTTTCCGACCCCTGGCTCCCCAATAAGAACTGGGTTGTTCTTGGTGCGACGGGAGAGAACCTGCATGACGCGCTCGATTTCCTTCTCGCGACCAATAACCGGATCGAGCTTGCCTTCGCGAGCTGCCTGGGTGAGATTGCGCCCAAATTGGTCGAGAATAAGAGAGGTCGAAGGTGTGCCTTCGGCTGGTCCGCCGGTGGTGACGGGCTCTTTGCCCTGGTAACCAGAGAGAAGTTGGATGACCTGTTGGCGAACTCGAGAGAGATCGGCGCCCAACTTCATCAAAACTTGTGCCGCTACGCCTTCGCCTTCACGAATGAGTCCCAGCAAAATATGTTCGGTACCGATGTAGTTATGACCCAACTGCAGTGCCTCGCGCAGGGAAAGTTCGAGTACCTTCTTGGCGCGGGGAGTAAATGGAATATGACCACTTGGTGCTTGCTGGCCTTGGCCGATGATTTCTTCAACCTGCGAGCGCACAGCTTCCAGAGAGATACCGAGGGATTCAAGGGCTTTAGCGGCAACGCCTTCGCCTTCGTGGATCAGGCCAAGCAGGATGTGCTCGGTGCCGATGTAATTGTGATTGAGCATGCGGGCTTCTTCTTGCGCCAGTACGACAACGCGCCTGGCCCTATCCGTAAATCGCTCAAACATCGCCGACTCCTTTTATCTTTTTACCTGCTCCTCTTAGCCTAAACCAAGGGCGGTTTAGGCGCGAAACCCTCTTCGTCTGACCCATATAACCGCAGGTTGGGGGGTTTTATGCCCTATAAATACTTCAGCATCCTCGTATTTCCCAGGGTATTGGGTTTCACGCTCTCCAAGTCGAGGAATTCAGCGATACCCGTGTCGTAGGAGTGGAGCAACTGGGTGTAGACCTCGGGATCGACGGGGGTCCCGTGGATCTCCTCGAAACCGTGGCGACCGAAGAAACCCGTTTCAAAAGTTAGACAGAAAATCCTTTTAACTCCGATTTCGCGGCCACGCTGGATCACCGCATCCAGAATTCGATGGCCGATGCCCTGACCCCGATATTCCTCAGCAACTGCGACCGTTCGCACCTCGGCCAAATCTTCCCAGAGAACATGGAGTGCACCGCACCCGATGACTTCTCCGTTATCAACTGCAACGGTGAATTCTTGGACGCTCTCATAGAGGGTGACTGTCTCTTTAGAGAGGAGTCGGCGTTGCGGGGCATATGTGTCAATGAGTTTTCGGATGCCCTTAACGTCGGTGGATTTTGCGGGGCGAATTTCTACCATTGCTAGTCGATCTCTGGCTTCACGAGTGGGAAGAGGATCGTTTCGCGGATCCCAAGACCGGTAAGAGCCATCAGCAAACGGTCGACGCCCATTCCCATTCCACCCATCGGTGGCATACCAAACTCCATCGCCCGCAAGAAGTCCTCATCGACGCTCATCGCTTCGACATCTCCTTTTGCACCCAGTCGACCCTGCTCGACTAAACGCTCGCGTTGAATAACTGGATCAATAAGTTCTGAATATCCAGTTGCCAACTCAAAGCCGTCAACGTAGAGATCCCATTTCTCAACAACACCTGGAATCGTGCGATGAGCCCGCACCAACGGAGCATTGTCGGTTGGAAATCCCATGACGAAGGTCGGTTCATTGAGTTTGCCAGCGGTCACATGCTCGAAAATTTCCTCGGCGAGTTTGCCCTTGATCCAATTGGGATCAATCTTGATACCTAATTTCACAGCGAATTTCTTCAAGTCCTCCATCGACGTCTGAGCGGTTACGGGTTCGCCGACGCCTTCAGAAATGGCGTCGAACAAAGAGATTTCCTTCCATGTCCCACCAAGATCGGATTCACGTCCATCATGATGGCGGACAACGTGAGAACCAAAAACGTCCATGGCGGAATTTTGGATTAGAGCCCGAGTTAATTCGGCGACAGTTAACCAGTCACCGTACGCCTCGTAACTCTCGATCATCGCGAATTCCGGAGAGTGACTGGAATCGGCGCCTTCATTACGGAAATTTCGATTGATTTCAAAGACGCGTTCGATTCCGCCGACAACGCAGCGCTTCAAGAAGAGTTCGGGTGCAATCCGCAAGAAGAGATCCATGTCGTATGCGTTGCTGTAAGTCTTAAATGGCCGAGCCGCGGCTCCTCCAGGTTGAACCTGCAACATGGGCGTTTCAACTTCTAAGTACTCGCGCTCGTGATAAGTGTCGCGTAGCGAGCGCATCACTGCAGGGCGCAGGCGGGCGTTGCTGCGAGCCTCAGGGCGGAGGATGAGATCGACGTAACGCATGCGAACGCGCGTCTCCTCCGACATGGGTTTGTGTTCGTTCGGAAGCGGACGCAATGCTTTGGAAGCAAGAGTCCAATCATTGGCCAAGATCGAGAGCTCCCCGCGCTTTGAAGTGATGATCTCGCCTGTAACGCTGACAATGTCGCCTAAATCAATATCACTCTTCCACGAGGCAAGAGAATCTTCTCCGACTTTATCCAGAGAGATCATCGCTTGCAGCGTTGTGCCATCGCCTTCTCGCAAAGTTGCAAAGCAGAGTTTTCCCGTATCGCGCTTGAAGATGATTCGCCCGGAAACGCTCTCAATATCCCCAGTGGCCACATCGATGGCAAGACCTTCGTAGGTCTGGCGGATCATGGTGAGAGATTTCGTGCGCGGAACCGAAACGGGATAGGGCTCGATGTCGCGGGCGAGCAGATTTGCGCGCTTTTCGCGCCTAATCCGCAATTGTTCCGGTAGGTCGTCTTCCTC
Organism: Actinomycetes bacterium; assembly: GCA_025355765.1. Lineage (GTDB taxonomy): Bacteria > Actinomycetota > Actinomycetes > Nanopelagicales > Nanopelagicaceae > QYPT01. Next base: position 16,460 of record JANXZB010000132.1, on the reverse strand, counting down.
TGGTGAAATTGGAGTCTGTGACATAGTGCGCGAAGTCTACCTACTCAGCCATTTCGCTCGTGAATGAGGCGAAGCCCGATCAAGGTCAGATCTGGCTCGTGATGGGCAATGGTCTCAGAAATTCCAAGGACCAGCGGTGCCAGCCCACCTGTTGCAATAACCGTCGGGCTTTCCGGATATGAAAGTTTGAGTTCGGCGCTGATTCTATGAACCAATCCGTCAACTTGACCTGCAAAACCATAGATCGTCCCTGATTGAAGGGCCTCGACGGTGTTCTTGCCAATGACCGAGCGAGGCAGAACCAACTCCACTTTTCGAAGTTGAGCAGCCCGAGCTGCAAGAGCATCGACTGAGATTTCGATTCCTGGTGCAAGGGCGCCTCCTAGGAATTCACCCTTGTTCGAAACAACATCGAGATTGGTGGATGTTCCAAAGTCGACCACAATTGCTGGTCCGTGCGGATAGAGGGTGTGGGCCGCGAGGGTATTCACGATCCGGTCAGCACCGATCTCTTTGGGATTATCAACGAGCAAGGGCACTCCGGTTTTAATTCCAGGTTCCACAATTATCACGCGGATGGCGGGAAAGTAGGCAGCGATCATCGTGCGTAGCTCGCGTAGGGTCGATGGCACCGTCGAGCAAACCGCTAATCCTGTGATCTCGTAATCGGCGACAAGTGCACCGAACTGCAACCAGAGCTCATCTGATGTGTTGCGAGCATCGGTCTTCACTCTCCATGACCGAACTAAGGTTTTACCATCGAAGACGCCAAGGACTGTATTTGTGTTTCCAACATCGATTGCTAGCAACATTTAGATCTCCGCCTTAAGGTCGAGTCCAATATCCAAAACTGGTGCGGAGTGAGTGAGTGCTCCGACCGCAAAGTAATCTACTCCTGTTTGCGCGTACGCCTTAGCATTCTTTAAAGACAATCCACCGGAGGCCTCCAACTTGGCGCGCTTGGCGACGATCTCAACGGCTTGCCTGCATTCCTCAACGCTCATGTTGTCGAGCAGGACTAGGTCAGGTTTTTGTTGAAGAATCTCCTTCAATTGATCCAGCGAATCCACCTCGACTTCTATCTCGATTTCGGGGTAGAGCTTCCTGACTCGTTCAAATGCCGTGCTGACACCGCCCACTGCTTCGACGTGATTGTCTTTAATGAGTGCAGATTCGCTCAGAGACATCCTGTGGTTGGTCCCTCCACCCATGCGCACCGCGTACTTCTCCAAAACACGCAGCCCAGGTGTTGTCTTGCGGGTGTCTCGTATAGCCGTGCCGTACTCGCTCACCTCATCCACCCATGAACGAGTAAGCGTTGCGATACCGCTTAGGTGGCCAAGAAAATTGAGCGAAGTGCGTTCGGCTAGAAGTATGGCGCGAGTGTTTCCACGAGCGGTCAAGATGACAGTGCCCGCCTCGACTTTGTGAGCGCATAGGACGCCCGATACGAGATCAGTAATTCCAACTAACTCCAATGCGACCTTCGCGACCTCGATGCCGGCAATTACTCCATCGGCACGTAGACGGTATTCGGCGGTGGACCGATGATCGGCCGGGATAGTGGCCACCGATGTCGCGTCCTCGCCACCTTGTAGATCTTCCTCATAGGCACGCTTCACCAAATCAATAGTGTGCTCGGGATCCAAAGAAGCATCCCGCAATGCTTGTCGCGTTCCTTCAGAAACTTCGGCGAACTTCATGACTTGATCACCTCTTCAAAACTCGAGCTCCAATTTCCATCTACATCCATATGCTGCAATATGTGTCTGCGCCACTCATCCAAAGATTCTGGAAAATCCTCTCTCCAGTGAGATCCGCGGGTCTCCTCACGCAACAGTGCAGAGCGCACGATCGCCAGAGCCAAGTGATAGAGATTGGTCGTTTCCCACGCTTCCACACAGGGCTGGGTACTCGCCTTTTCGCCGATCTGTGCAAGATCCTTGGTCGCTTTGAGTAGTGACTCGCGTGAACGTAGAACTCCCGCTCCTGCGCTCATACTCTCCTGCAACTTCTTACGAATTTTCGGATCAAGGAGAATGGTCTGCTGTGAAATCTCAATCGGCTCGGAAAATTCTCGGAGATCGGTTGCAATATCTGAAGCAATGCGTGCGCTAAATACCAGCCCCTCAAGCAATGAGTTCGAGGCCAGGCGGTTTGCACCGTGCACTCCCGTGCAGGCAGTCTCCCCGCATGCATACAACCCCGCGATGCTCGAGCGCCCATTCATGTCTACGCGCACGCCACCTGATGCATAGTGAGAGGCAGGGGCAACTGGAATCAAGTCAATGAGAGGATCGATGTCATGTGCCAGACACGATGCATAAATCGTGGGGAAACGTTCAACAAAACCTTCGATACTTCGCACATCCAGCCAGACATGATGGGCGCCAGTTTTTTCCATGTGGCGCATGATTGCTTTCGCCACTACATCGCGTGGCGCAAGCTCGGCCATCGGATGTTGACCAACCATAAATCGCACGCCCTCGTCATCAACCAGGTGTCCTCCCTCGCCTCGCACTGCTTCGCTGATGAGGGGCTGTTGGCCCTGCGATGCGTCGCCGAGCCACATGACCGTCGGATGAAATTGGATGAATTCGACATCAGCAACCTCGGCCCCCGCACGAAGTGCAAGAGCTACTCCATCACCTGTTGAAACTGAGGGATTGGTTGTTTGCGCAAAAACCTGACCAAGTCCGCCGGTCGCCAGTACCGTTGCCCGGCCAATTGCGCGTCCCACGCCATCACGCGTTCCTGCTCCAATAACGTGCAGCGTAACTCCACAGACTTTTCCATCGACATCCTTGAGTGCATCAAGGACAAGTGCGTGCTCCAGAACTTCGATCTCGGGATCATTCCTCACGGCGGCAAGTAGAGCGCGGGAGACTTCGGCACCGGTGGCATCTCCTCCAGCATGGAGAATGCGATTGCGATGATGGCCGCCTTCACGGGTAAGAGAAATTTCCCCACTCGCTTCTTTGTCGAAGACTGCGCCTCGCGTAATAAGTTTACGTACTGCTTCGGGTCCTTCTGATACAAGAACTTTTACGGCAGGCTCATCACACAATCCCGCACCGGCGACAAGGGTGTCCTTCTCATGCTGACCTGGCGTATCCCCCGGGCCCAATGCTGCAGCTATGCCGCCTTGAGCCCACTTTGTCGAACCCTCATCAACTCGCGCTTTAGTGACCAGCAGAACGGATAGACCAAAACTTCTCACCTGCAGTGCCGTCGTTAGACCTGCAACTCCTGATCCGACAACGATCACATCGGCGCGCGCAGTCCAGCCCGGATTCGGTGCCAGTAATTTCATCGAGTCGCGCCAGTCATAGGGATATTGTCAATCAATCTGACCCCATTTACCCAACCGGCGACCAACCCTCGCTTTCTCACCGTGGCATCGGTTGCCAGAGAGAAGTCCGTTTCATCAATAATTACTGCATATTCAGTCTTGAATCCCGGTTCGGATGCGAGGATTTGATTGAGTACCTGCGCCATCTGGTCCACGGATTGCATCTGAGAAGCATTGGTCAAGGCCCGAGAAATAACTAGAGCCACCTTGAGATCCTGGGGACTTAAGCGAACATTTCGCGATGAAATGGCCAAACCGTTTGCCTGGCGAACTGTAGGAACTGCCACAATCTCAATATCGAGATCTAAGTTTGCAACCAACTGCTTGATCAGGAAAAGTTGCTGGAAATCCTTCTCACCAAAGATGGCCGATGTGGGATTGGTTAGATCGAAGAGCCTTTTAACTACGGCCAATACGCCCTCGAAATGGCCTTTTCGCATTGCCCCTTCATAGAGGGAACCCACAAGACCTGCATCTATTTTCTCAATGGAGCCCGGATATATCTCGTTGTGCTCGGGCACCCAGAGCACCTTCGCTCCGGCCTCCAGCGCGATGGCTATATCTGATTCGGGAGTGCGTGGGTACTTCTCTAAATCGGCCGGATCATCAAATTGAAGGGGGTTAAGGAAGATGCTCACCAGAACTGAGTCTGACAACTGCTTTGCTCGGCGGATCAGTTCTGCATGCCCCTGATGGAGTGCCCCCATAGTCGGGACGAGGGCGATCCGGCCAAGGTCTAACTTGCTCACTTGGCGTAGGTGATCGACAACCTCCATATGCTCCAGTCCTTTCTTGGTACCGGGCTTCTTACCTAGCAGGTAAAGATTACTTGGACGAAGGTAGCTCCGCCAAAATATCGCTGACTCGACCATACGGTGGAAGTTCGGCCTCCGGGTCTATTTCAAGCCAGGGTTGGAGAACAAACCCTCGCTGGTGGGCTCTGGGGTGTGGCAACGTGAGTTCATCATCGTCGCTGACCACACCGCCATAGGTAATGAGATCTAAATCAATAATTCTCGGCCCCCATCGCTCACTACGGACTCGGCCCATGCTCTTTTCGATTCCGTTTAGAAGCCCTAAAAGATCATGAGCAGGAAGATCAGATTCAAGAAGGCAAACGGCGTTCACATAATCTGGTTGGGGAGGACCGCCAACTGGTTTCGTCGCATAAAGTGAAGAACGAGCGATCAGGGTTGAAGATTGTTCAAGGAGCGTTATCGCCAACTCCACAGCTTCTTCTGGACTTTCTAAGTTGGCACCAAGTGCAACAACTGCTCTCATCGAGTCCGCTCAATAGATACAGAAATATCCCTCACCTTGACGCCAACTGGGGCATCAGGTTTATGCAAGGTGACCTTCACCGATTTCACTTTGGGATATCTTTCCAAAATTAGGTCGGCAATTTGACCGGCTAATCGCTCTATGAGTGAAACAGGTGGACCGACCAATTGCTGAAGTATCAAATCGCAGACAGCACTGTAATTGACAGTGTCTTCGAGAAGATCACTTCTAGATACAGCAGTCAAATCCAACTCCAACACTGCATCTACCAGAAAACCCTGGCCATTTTCGCGTTCATCGTCGAACAGACCGTGGTAGCCGAATCCAAACAAGCCCTTGATCTCAATTGAATCGCTCACTTCATGCTCCTTGCTACTTCAACAGCATCGCGATGGGGTTTGACGCTATGCACTCGAACTCCCCAAACTCCCGCTTTGGCGAGCAAAGTGGTTAGGGCAATGGTGGCAGATTCCCGCTCATCCGTCTTCTCCGAACCTACCAATTTGCCTAGGAAGCGCTTACGCGATGCCCCGATGAGGATTGGGTAACCAATGGCCTTAAAGGCATCAAGGTGATTCAAGATCTCCCAATTGTGCTCAGATTCCTTTGCGAAGCCGATACCAGGATCGAGAATCAGATTCTCTGGCAATATGCCGGCCGCCAGACTTGCCCTCGCTCGCTCGCCCAATTCATTTATTACTTCCGCCACGACATCGTCATAGACGGCTCTTACCTGCATATCTGCCGATTCACCACGCGTGTGCATGGCAATGTAGGGACAGCCCAAGGCGGCGACAACGCCGAACATGTCGGGATCTGACAGACCTGCACTTACATCATTGACGATCAGCGCACCGGATTCCACTGCTTGTCGAGCTGTTATCGCGCGCTTGGTGTCAATGCTGATCACGGCTCCCTTGGCCGCCAGAGCCTCAATTACCGGGAGAACCCTGCGCAATTCTTCATCTGTGGAGATGCGGTGCGAGCCCGGTCTTGTGGATTCACCGCCTACGTCGATGATGTCGACGCCTTCTGAAATCATCTCAAGCCCCCGATGCAATGCGGAGTCAAAACTTTCGAACTTGCCGCCATCTGCAAATGAATCAGGGGTGATATTCAATATCCCCATTATGAGAGGGCGATCAGTCGGAAAATTCATCTGCGAAAGGAGCATGAAGCGAACTATCTCTTCGTAATTAAACTAATTGCCTCAGCACGCGTGGCAGGGTCGCGTAGAATTCCACGGACTGCGCTAGTCACGGTGCGCGCTTCAGCCTTCCTAACGCCTCTCATTGACATACATAGGTGTTCACATTCCACGATAACAATGACGCCTGCAGGTTTGAGTATTTCCACCAAGGCATCGGCAATCTGTGTGGTTAAACGTTCTTGTACCTGAGGACGTCGAGCAAAGAGATCGACTAACCGGGCAATTTTGGACAATCCCGTGATGCGACCTGAGGGGATATAGCCAACATGGGCAACACCATGAAACGGAGTGAGGTGATGTTCGCAATGAGAGAAGACTTCGATGTCTTTTACGATGACGAGTTCCTCGTGCCCAATATCAAAGGTGGTGGTCAGGACATCTTCTGGAGATTGCCAAAGCCCTGCGAAATTCTCGGCAAATGCACGAGCCACGCGCAAGGGCGTATCTCTCAATCCGTCTCGGTCTGGATCCTCTCCAAAAGCTAGGAGCAACTCCTTAACCGCGCGCTCGGCGCGCCCTTGATCGTAAGGATGCGCTGCTCGCCCGTCCTGGGGACCCATCGATACTGAATTGACTTCACTCATCGGTCTTCTTCACCTTTGGTGTGCGCTTGGTAGGAGCTTTCTTCTCTTTGGCGGCCTCATCAACGCTGCCCTCGTGTCCATTTCCGTTGGAAAGGGCCATCCGAGTGGCAATAGGAGGCAGATCAGACGGTACACGTGTTGCCGAGCCGGTCCATGACGGGCGCTCGGGACGTGCCTGCACATTGGCGAAGATCTCAGCGATCTCCTCTTTATTAAGGGTTTCGCGCTCAAGCAATTGCGCAACCATCTCATCCAAGATCAAGCGATTCTCGTTAAGAACATCGAAGGCCTCCTGGTGGGCGTTTTCAATCATCTTGCGGATCTCTGAATCAATCAACGCGGCAACATTCTCGGAGAAATCACGAGTGTGACCATAGTCGCGACCCATGAAAGGTTCGGACGCATCGGTTCCCAACTTGATCGCACCGATTGCTTCAGTCATTCCATATTGCGTGACCATCGCGCGAGCCAACGTCGTGGCCTTTTCGATGTCGTCACTTGCTCCAGTGGAAGGGTCATGGAAGATCAACTCTTCTGCAGCTCGACCGCCAAGGGAATAGGCCAACTTATCTAAAAGTTGATTGCGTGTAACTGAGTATCGGTCCTCATCCGGAAGAACCATCGTGTATCCGAGGGCTCGACCTCGCGGCATGATCGTTATCTTGTGCACCGGGTCCGTGTGAGGCAATGCGTGCGCAACAAGCGCATGTCCTGCTTCGTGATAGGCGGTAACCCGTCGTTCTTCCTCACTCATCACACGCGACTTTCGTGCAGGTCCTGCCATAACGCGATCAATGGCCTCATCAAGGGCGATATTCGTAATCACCTTCTGGTTTTCACGGGCCGTAAGCAAAGCGGCCTCATTGAGAACGTTGGCTAGGTCTGCACCAGTAAATCCTGGTGTGCGACGCGCAAAGGCTAGAAGATCTACATCCTTGCTGATGGGCTTGTTTTTCGCGTGCACCTTCAAAATTGCTTCACGTCCTTTAAGGTCAGGGCGTTCAACAGGAATCTGGCGATCAAAACGTCCCGGGCGTAGAAGTGCCGGGTCCAAAATGTCTGGTCGGTTTGTCGCGGCAATGAGAATCACAGAACTGTTTTCCTGAAAACCATCCATTTCTACTAGCAACTGATTGAGCGTCTGTTCACGCTCGTCATGGCCACCACCCATACCTGCACCACGTTGACGGCCTACTGCATCTATTTCATCAACGAAGACAATTGCCGGCGCATTCTCTTTTGCCTGATTGAAAAGATCGCGTACACGTGCGGCACCGACGCCCACGAACATTTCCACGAAATCAGATCCTGAAATGGAATAGAAAGGAACATTTGCCTCACCCGCAACGGCACGCGCAAGGAGAGTTTTTCCCGTACCTGGAGGGCCGTAGAGCAAAACACCTTTGGGAATCTTCGCGCCAAGGGCCAAATATTTAGGCGGGTTTGCTAGGAAATCCTTGATTTCACTTAGCTCAGCAACGGCCTCATCTGAACCCGCGACATCGGCAAAAGTTGTCTTGGGAACTTCATCGGTCTGCAACTTCGCACGCGAGCGCCCAAACGAGAACGCTTTATTCCCACCTTGGGCATTGCTCATCATCAGGAAGAAGAGGAAGCCAATAAGAAGGAATGGGCCGAAGGCGAAGAGAAGACTTACAAGGAATGACTGGCTTCCAACTTTGACCGACCACGAATGCGGTGGTGGGTTGCTTGTCAGCAAATCAACCAGGGTTGGTTCTTCTCCAGTGATGTAAGAGGCCTCAACTTTTGACGAACCATCTATAAGAAATCCTGATTTCAGTTTAATCTGAATCTTCTGTTCTTTATCAATGAGCAATGCCGAGTCAACTTGATCCTGCGAGATGGCCGCAAGAATCTGTGAGGTTTTGACTTGAGTGTATTTATTTCCTGCTGATGAAATCTGACCGAAGATGGTGACAGCGACAATCGCTATCACAATCCAAAAAAGTGGACCGCGCATGATGCGCTGGTATCTAGTCTGCGTCTTCTTAGGAGGTTTCTTGCTGGTTATTTTTTTCAACGGTCTCATCTCTCAGGAATAGATATTTTTGTCTAGCACGCCGACAAACGGAAGGTTGCGATATCTCTCATTGAAATCCAGACCGTATCCGACTACAAAATCAGTTGGAATCTCAAAGCCCACATATTTAACTTTGACATCTACCTTGGCCGCCTCGGGCTTGCGCAAAATTGCCAGCACCTCAACACTCTTCGCGCCGCGAGATTCAAGGTTGGCCTTCAGCCATGAAAGCGTCAGGCCCGAATCAACAATGTCTTCGACAATGAGAACTTCCCGTCCAGTGATATCTCGATCTAGATCTTTCAAGATTCGAACTACGCCACTTGATTTCGTGCCCGAACCATAAGAGGAGACAGCCATCCAATCCATGTCTACGTGGCGCTGCAAAGCTCGCGATAGATCAGCCATTGCCATGATTGCACCCTTGAGAACGCCGACCATCAGCAAATCGCGATCGCGGTAATCAACGTTAATGCGCTCCGCGAGTTCTTTCACCTTTGATCGGAGTTGCTCTTCTGTAACGATGACTTTTTCAATATCGCTTCCAACCACTGATAGATCCACTTATTCCTCTTCCGCGCTGTTTCTAGTTTGTCGGGGCTAAGAGCGAAAGTCTGCCCGATATTCGCCTGGCCTTCACACCGCCGGGCAGGCTGGCCTCACCTTGACCGTGCCAGGAGGTGACCAAAGCCTCAACTGAGCTCACATGATCGGCGGTAATCGAACCCTGCGGGGCGCCGCAGGCGTAAATGGCGGCGCGCAGGAGACGACTGCGGATGGCACGGGGCAGGGCTTGGAGGGTGGAGATCTCGATGGATTCTGGATTCAAACCTTGAAATTCTCGAGCAGCCCAGTCATCAAGGGCATCGGCATCATCGCGAAAAAGGGCGGCGCTGCGAGCTAGGGCCGCGCTCACCCCCGGTCCAATCGTGGCTTCTAAGACAGGAAGGGCGTCTAGACGAAGGCGAACCCGTAAATATTGACGATCGAGGTTGTGGGGATCTAGCCACGGAGTGAGTTCGGCATCAGCACATGCTGCGAGCGTCTGCTCGCGAGTGATGCCAAGAAGGGGTCGGACATACTTGCCCATGATTGGGGCCATGCCCGAAAGTGATCTGGTGCCAGAGCCGCGCGCCAGACCCAGGAGAACCGTCTCGGCTTGGTCATCTTGAGTGTGCCCGAGAAAGACCTTCCTCGCACTATGGCGCAGGGCCGCCTCATCCAGTGCCAAATACCGGACTCGCCGTGCAGAGGCTTCCATCCCATCGGTGATATCCACGATTACAGGAATGATTTCGGCGTTGTCGATACCCATAGCCGCACATTGGGCAAGGACCCTTTCGGCTTGTACTCGAGAATTGGACTGCAACTGATGATCGATGGTGACCGCCACGACTCTAAGGGCCAACTTCTGGGCTTCCTTCGACAGGGCGTAGGCCAGGACTAAAGAGTCTGCTCCCCCAGAGCAGGCAATGATGAGAACATCTCCAGGATCGCAATCGGTTAAATGTGCCCGCACCGCACTGCGAATTTCCACCATTGCGCTGCTGGCCAGGCTCGACATGCCTATAAGACTAGACCCTGCCGCCGAAGGGCATCATGCCCTTCACGCTGTAAATGCTTGAGTAGAGAAGTCCATACCTTGTGGAGTTGGCTTCCCACATCATTCCATCACCCGCGTAGATTCCCATGTGGTGGATATTGCTGACGGTACCGTCATAGGAATAAAAAAGAAAATCTCCGGGAATGAGCATGTTGAGTTTCACATGCATAGTTGAAACCGAATACAGGGCCGCGTTAAGTCGGCTCCAGTATGGCCAGGACAGACCCGCAGATTTGTAAGCAGCGTAGACAAAGCCGGAACAATCAAAAGAATTCGGACCCTGCGCACCCCAAACATAAGGCTTGCGCGCTAGAACTTGCTTCTTGGCGTAAGCAACGGCCGCTGCACGTTGGTCCGCAGTAGAAATAAATGATGCTCGCCCCTTGAACCCGCGGTCATCCCAGATACTCTTCTGTCCCGGAGTCTGGGCGGCCTTCTTTGCATTTGCCTCTTCGAGAAGGGCCAGTTGGCGCTGTTGTTCGAGTGTTACTCGAACTTTCTTCGCACTTGCAAATTCGCGCATCAACTCGTCTTGAACCTTTTGCAGCTTATCGACTTCAGCTTGCTGAGCAGCTTTAGCATCGTCGGCGATCTTCTTTGCCGAAGCAACTTCGATTGTTGCCGCTTGCTGAGCGGCCTTGGCCGCATCCGCTGCCTTCTTGGCACTGGCTGCAACAACTTGCGCGGCTTTGTATCGGTCAAGGGCTGTCGAATTGTGAGCGCCAATGGTGCTCAACGTTGAAAGGCGATCAACCAAATCCTGTGGGCCGTTCGAACTGAGCAAGGGCTCGATATCGGTAAGCCCTCCGCCCATGATGTAGGCGTTCGTCGCTAACTTTCCAATAGTTCGATGGGCTGAATTTACGGCCGCTGAAGTTATCTGCGCATGTAAAGCCGCCACTTGTGAAATCTTGACGGCGACGGCAAGTTGTTGTTGAGCTCGCACATACCTTGCACGCGCGGCATCGGCCGTCGCGGTTAGCTGTCGCAACGTCTGGTTAGCCGCTGCCAATTTTGCTGCCGCAGCATTTGCCGCGGCACGCTTGGCAGCTTCGGCATTCTTGGCGGCTTGAATCTGTGCCAATGTCGGTTTGGGAGATTTCGCGTAGGCAGGGGTAGTGCCGACAATAAAACCAATGGCCAATACGCATGCAAGAACTCGATTTCGACGCATCTTCATCCTCCCGAACAGGAAATACTAAAGGCTCAACCTGAGAATTAGAGTTCGGGAGAAGGCGTGTCCTTAATTAGATACATCTCTTCTGCGAAAAAGCACGCTTGCCACGAGGACACCCACCGCTAAATAGCCAGAGAGCACCAGCAAGGCATGCGAATAGGTTGCAGTTATGTCTCCGCCGGCGGCGATCGTATTCATCAACTGCCCCGGCATCCATTTGCCTGAATGCTTCACAGTTGCAGCGATGATATTTTCAACAACGAGCAGCCATGCCACGCCAATCGAGATTGCGCTGATGGGTGATCGCAGGAGCAGGCCCAGAATCATGCCGATTGTTCCAAAGGCAATTACGGACAACAGAACATTTATAAATGTATGCAGTACGCCGATGCGAGCATCCGAGGTTGACCAGGCCGTTGTCACGACCTTCGCCTTGCCCGAGAGTGCAAAGGCCAAAGAAATGCTGACGATCGCAGAGAGGATCACCGAAATAAGGGCGAACAGACACATCGCCAAGAACTTGCCGAGCAACAAGGTCAGTCGGCGAGGCTGCCTTACTAAAAGATTACGCAGGGTTCCGTGCGTATATTCCTGCGCGGTCTGAGAGGCAAAGATGCATAAGGCGACCAGTCCCAAAAGGCCGGCCGAGCTGCTAAATCCGATCGACAGGCCATGTGGAAGTTCTAGAGTTGCGCGATTTATGACCTGCCCTTCGCGGGCATTGCCGCGGGCTGAATCAAGCAGCAAAAAGAGCAACGACGTGACTAAGGCGCTAGCGCCGACAATCGCGGCCATTGTGCCGAAAAATAATGAGGGCCGGCGCAGCTTGCGCCATTCGGCTAAGAAAACGCGGATCATTCGCCTGCCCCCGTCATTTCAAAGAATGTCTCTTCCAGTGTTGGTAGGACAGGTGAGAGTTGGGCGAGCACGATTCCGGATTCAAAGGCTAGTTTGTTCAAGGTGGGCGCCCATTCTCGCGGTCCTAAAATATGCGCCACCCCGCCGATGATTGATCCCTCGTGGCCTGCTTCGCTAGCAAGCTGCAATAGACGGGGAAGGTCCTTTGGATTCCCGCTCTTTGCAAGAATTATCGGTTGCTGTTGAAGAAGCAGATCGTGAGTCTTGCCCGCGAAAATCACTTCACCTTCTCGCAACATGACGAGCGAGTCGCTAATCATTTCAATCTCGGCCAGTAAATGAGATGAGACGAAGACTGTGGTTCCTTCATTTGCCAACGAACGCATAAGATCGCGAATTTCCTGAATTCCCGCAGGATCCAATCCGTTTGTCGGCTCGTCGAGAATTAAAAGCTGCGGATTGGGCAGAAGCGCGGCAGCAATTCCCAGACGCTGCTTCATTCCGAGTGAATAGGTTTTGTATTTGGATTTGCCCCGATCGCCAAGACCGACTCGATCGAGAAGACTCTGAACCTGATCTAGCGGGTGCCCACCAAGAGTTGCGAGCACACGCAGGTTTTCGGCCCCGCTAAGGGCGGGATAGAAAGCCGGCCCCTCAATCATGGCGCCAACTCGATCCAGGTACTTGGCCGGGTCGCTTATGGGTTGGCCCAGCACGGTCCCGCTTCCACCACTTGGTGAGATCAGACCAAGGAGCATCCGCATAGTTGTTGTCTTGCCCGAACCATTCGGTCCTACAAAGCCACAGACCGTGCCCATCGGCACATCAAAATTCGCATGTGAGACGGCTACCCGCTCTCCGTAACGCTTACTTAGATCACTAACTGAGATTGCTAATTCCGACGTTGCGACAGGGGGCATGACGCAAACCTTACACTTCAACCATGAGCAAACGACCTTGGGGATACCAGCCACTTCCAGACCGACCCGAGCCAGACTGGTCGCTACACCCCGAGACAAACGCGGTCCGCGCGGGATTAGCACGTTCGGGATTTGGCGAAACAGCCGAAGCCCTCTATCTCACCAGTGGTTTCACATATGGAAGCGCGGAACAAGCCGTTGAGTCCTTCACCGACGAAACCGACCATTTTGTTTACGGTCGCTTCGCCAACCCGACCATTTCCATGTTCGAACAACGTTTGGCCGCCATCGAAGGCGCAGAATTCTGCGTAGCAACGGGTTCTGGCATGTCGGCAATGTTCGCCTCTGTTGCCTGCCTCGTGCAAGCGGGAGATCACATCGTGGCATCGGCTGCCATGTTTAGCTCTTGCTACGTCGTACTCACTGAGATCTTGCCCAAATGGGGCGTCACGATCGAATTGGTTAAAGGAAACGATCCCGCCGATTGGGCAAAGGCTCTTTCAAAGCCCACCGCTGCCGTATTCATCGAGACTCCAAGCAACCCGATGCTAGATATCGTGGACATTGCGATGGTCAGTAATTTGGCTCATCTGGTAGGAGCCACCGTCATCGTCGATAACGTCATGGCATCGCCAATTCTGCAGAAGCCTCTCGAACTGGGTGCTGACGTGGTCATGTACTCAGCAACAAAACACATTGATGGTCAGGGCCGAGTACTTGCCGGAGCCATCCTTGGCAGTTTCTCCTACATACACGAGAAGCTCAACCCTTTTGTGCGGCATACGGGACCATCGATTAGTCCATTCAACGCTTGGGTACTTGTGAAGTCACTCGAGACAATGAGCATGCGAGTTGAGAAGATGAGCAACAGTGCCCAGACCCTCGCGCAGTATCTTGAAACGTGTCCGCAGATCAAGAGCGTCCGTTATCCAGGACTCAAATCCCATGCTGGCTATGACATTGCCCAGAAACAGATGTCAGGTGGAGGAACCACGATCGGCATTGAATTCAAGGGTTCTCGGGCCGAAGTTTTCAAGTTCATGAATGCGCTCCGCGTTATCGATATCTCCAACAATCTAGGTGATAGCAAATCGTTGATCACTCATCCCGCCTCGACAACACATCGACGTTTGGCGCCAGAAGTTCAAGCCGAGATGGGAATTACTGATTCAGTGCTGCGGCTATCTGTTGGATTGGAATACCCCGGGGATCTGCTAACAGATATCGAGCATGCCCTCAACTGACAAGTTGTGCAACCACCAGCAAGATTGAGAAAAGGCTCAAATAACTAATCGACCACTGGAAAATCTTGCCGGCAACTTTTGCATAAGAATCTGTCTTCTCATTTAGTTGTATGAGTTGGAGAGCAAAAACCAACCCCAGCACAACTGTGAAAATCAACGACCACAATGGCAGTTTGGCAATTTCAATGAGTGCAATGGATGAAATTATCATCGCAATGGTGTGGAACCACATTTCAGTTCGCACTCGGGTCTTTGTCGCTACGACGGGGAGCATTGGAATACCAGCAGCCGAATAATCGTCCTTATATTTAATTGCTAACGCCCAAAAATGAGGTGGCGTCCAGAAGAAAATTACAAGAAAGAAAGCGACGGCAGCCCAGGATAGGGAATTTGTTATGGCCGCCCAGCCGATGAAAACCGGCATGCAACCAGCGGCACCACCCCAAACGATGTTCTGGGAAGTTCTTCGTTTCAATCCCATTGTGTAAATCACCACGTAGTACGCAATTGCGATGAAGGTGAAAAGGGTTGCCATCGGAGTGGTGAAGACCCAGAAGACTAATAAAGAAATCAGCCCAATTGCACTTGCGAAAACGATTGCAGCCCGATCAGAGATGACACCAGTTACCAAAGGACGTTTGGATGTGCGCGCCATAACGCGATCAATGTCGCTTTCAATAATCATATTGAAGGCATTGGCCGATCCGGCTGCGAGGGTTCCGCCAAGAATTGTCGCGATGCTTACACCTGCACTCGGGATTCCCTTTTGCGCAAGAACGAGCGCGGGAAGAGTGGTGACAAGAAGAAGTTCGACAACGCGCAATTTCATCAAGGCGATGTAGCCGCCGAGCTTGGAGCGGTCCCTCATCTTGGCGGTCATCGTCATTGGCATAGATTACTCAGCAAGATTGAGTCAGGTTCACAGAGTCCTCCCAGTTGGCACGGCTACTTTTTGGCCAACGAGAGAAAAGATGAGGAAAGACCATGAGTTCTGAGAATTCCAAGCCTGAATGGTTCCAAATGGCTGACGCGGACGTTATCCCCCCACAATCCAAGGCCAAACGGGTCGTCCGGATCATGGCCTTGGCCACCCCTCTTCTCGTCCTTGGCGTCGGTCTGGTCTTTGCTCAGACTCAGGACAGTCCCACCGCTGTGGCAAGTGCGGCAACCAGCACAGCTACACCGACTGCGGATCCCATTTCCCTTTCGACCACACCTGCTCACGCAGCGCAGGCAACGACGTCGACTCCAATTGCCACTCCGGCAAGTACGACCACCCAGGTTTCCCAGACAACTCCTGCCAGCCAAAGTCCTTCCATCACCATCAAGAAGCCAGCCATTACCACCTTGCCAACCGGTGGCAGCGATGATGAGGGCCTGCGCAACAGTGATGACGATTAAGGCGTAGTAGTGGTTGCGGTTGTTGCCCGTTCTAGTGGTGCGGTGATTTTTCCTAGAAGTCGATCTATCGTATTTCGAGCCTGATCTGTGGCAGCCTGGCCTTTGTGTATGTGATCGGCAATGGCAACAAAAATGTACTCATGTGTTCCGGACTCTACGTATCCGGCCAGACTGACCGTTCCATCGAGGGTCCCTGTTTTTGCGTGCACTAGGCCAACGGCCCGTGGGGCGGTGTTGATGAAGCGGGATTTCAAGGTGCCCGATTTCCCCGAAATCGGCAGTCCATCAAAGATGGCCGCGAATTTCTGATCTCCCCGGATTTTCAAAAGTAAATCGGCAATCAATTTTGCCGTCACGCGATCCTGTTTCGACAATCCGCTGCCATCGTGAACGTAGAGTCCGCTTTGATCTACTTGGAGGTCGGTCAACAACTTCTTTATCGTCAATGCGACGCCGGCATCATTCATTGGGAAACCGACGGCATGCGATGCCGCTCTTGCCAGTCTTTCGGCAAGCAAGTTATCACTCCATGTGAGGGCAAACTTCACCATGTCACTAATCTTCGGAGAAGTGATTTTTGCGATCTCCGCGCCAGATACTGAGCTCACATGGTTGGCATCTATCTCAATGAATTTGGCCTTGATGGCCTTTGCGGCAAATTCGTGCTTGAGCAAGGCAACGTCCTTGGAGTACAGCCCCGAATAAGAGATGGAAACATTGCGAAGATGTGAACTCTCCTCAGCTTTCAATTCGGCAACCGAGCGATTAACTAAATATGAAAGCCAAGCG
>JANXZB010000119.1 GCA_025355765.1 Actinomycetes bacterium | reverse complement strand
AATAAAAACAGCGCCAGGAATATGTCCTTCTTCGTATGCATCGCGTCCTGAACGACCGTCGAGATACCAGCGAACATCCGTCACAATTACTTCACTACGGTGTTCCTGCAACCATTCGAAATCAACGACGGGTGATATCACTATTTTCTCCCTTCGACTATTCGCTATCAAGATCGCTGAGAACTCTTGAAAAGATGATGAGGTCTACTCGACCACCGTGCACCCTGCCAGCCTGTCGAGCGATTCCCTCGCGAATGAAGCCCGCTTTCACGGCAACTCTTTGAGAGGAAAGGTTATCAACTGCGACTCTCACTTCAACTCTGACGAAGCCTTGCTCAACTAATACCCATTTACTCAATATGGTGAGGGCTTGCGTCATGAAACCGCGACCCCGGTGCTCTGGCATGGTCCAGTAGCCAATTTCGCAGTCTCCATTTACCCACTCTGTGCGTTTAACGTCAATGCAGCCCACAAATATGTCGTTATGCTCAATTGCAAAAACGATTCCAGTGCCTGCCGTTTGGGTGGCTACGGCGATTTCACCTATGAAATGGGTAGCGTCATCGATTGTGTAGGGTTTTGGAAGTGGGAGCCATTTCTGAGTTTCCGCATCAGCTCCGGCTATAGCAATAAATGGTGCATCTGAAGCACAAAGCGTGCGAAGAGTGATTGCATCATGTGTTATTGATTGCGTTGGAAACACTCTATTCGCACTCATCTAGTCAGCCTATATGGATGCTGGCAAACCTGGCAGTGCTTACGTAAATATTTGGAGCGATGCGGCTTGGGTAAGTCTGGCCACTGCTTCATCGACGTTTGCATCAGTGGCAGTGAGCGCAACTCGAATGTGGTGATCGCCTTTGGCCCCGTAGAAGTATCCGGGGGTAGCCAGAATTCCTAGCTCTGCAAGCCAAGAAATCGAATCCCAATCGGGCTCGCGTCGAGTGCACCAAATGTACAAACCTGCACGGGATTCTTCGATTTCAAATCCGACTCTTTGCAGGGCCGGTGCCAATCTCTGACGTCGTGAGTTGTACCTCTGCCTTTGTTCCTTGACATGTACGTCATCAGAAAGAGCGGTGATCATCGCTTTCTGAATGGGAAGAGGAACAATCATTCCCGCGTGCTTCCTCACCTCACGCAACCTTGCGATGAGATCTACATCGCCAATAACGAATCCCGCCCGATAACCAGCCATGGACGAACGCTTGGAAAGTGAGTGCACGGCAAGGATATTTCTGTTGTCGCCACTTGTCAGACTCAGTATTGAGACTGGATGGATTCCATCACCAAAATCCAGATAGCACTCATCTGATGCGACAACGCACTTGTTCGCCCTGGCCCAATGGATCACAGCTTTGAGTTCATCGTCGGAATGAACTCGCCCAGTTGGATTTGAAGGAGAGTTAATCCAGGCAAGATCGGCATCTGGCCAAGTGGTTGGGTCAACTGAAACTGGCGTACCAGTAGCCGATGCCAAGATGGCACCAACGCTGTACGTGGGATAAGCAATTTCGGGATAGAGCACGCGGCTTGCTTCAAGAAATGTGGGCAGCCAAGCGACAAATTCCTTGGAGCCAATCAGCGGCAGTACATCAAATTCGCCACTTGCTCCAAGTCGATGAATTGCCCATTCGCGAATGGCCCCACGCAATTCTAGGCTTCCCGCAGTAAGCGGGTATCCCGGCGCGTTCGTGCTTTCACGGAGTGTGTCCTGTATGAATTCGGGGGTTGGGTCAACCGGCGTTCCGACGGAGAGATCAACTATTCCACGCGGATGTTGGCGAGCGCGTTGGCCAAAAGGTGCCAGCGCGTCCCATGGAAAATCAGGCAGTATCAGCTGCGAACTTCTTACTCTTCTTTGTGAGGAGCTGCGGCAACGATTGGGTGGTCGGAATCTGTGATCCCGACTTTGCTCGCACCGCCAGGGGAACCTAGTTCGACGAAAAATTCAGTATTGACCTTTGAATAATCTTTCCACTGCGACGGGACATCATCCTCGTAATAGATCGCCTCGACTGGGCAGACGGGTTCGCAGGCACCGCAATCCACGCATTCATCGGGTTGTATGTAGAGCATGCGAGTGCCCTCATAAATGCAATCCACCGGGCACTCTTCGATGCAAGACTTGTCTTTCACATCGATACAAGGCTCCGCAATTATGTAAGTCAAGGCAAACCTCCATGTGGTCAGTGCCGTTATTCTAATCCCCACGGCTCGTAGGTGCCGATTTTGGCACTCCCTGGCCCGCTCTCGCCCAGTTATCGTTGTGTCATGCCTCTCACCCCATATTCGGATCGGCCCGGAATCGAGGACGTCGGCCAGCGCATGACCATTCGAATGCACGACCCTGATGGGGGTTATCGCGACATCCTTGGCACACTGGAATCGCCTACCACCGTGAGAAAACGTGATGGCTCAGTAGTGAGTTTCGACCCCGATCGCATTGCCCTCTGGCGCAAGATCGCACCTCGAGTTGATCGCGCAGGTAAAGGCTCCCCGCTCTCGCTGCGGATTGATGAGATCGAACGTGCCGCATCCGCGACCTGGCCAGCTACCGAGCAAGTGGCACTCGGGGATTGGGTCCTTCGCGCAACCGGCAAATTCACTATGCGCGCGAATTCAGCCCTTGCCCTCGGTGACCCACATATTGAGATGAATGAGGCAATTAACCAGGTAGTTGAATTTTATAAGGAGCGAAATCTCACGCCTACCATTCACATCGCACTGCCAACCTATGTCGAATTAGATGCTTTACTCGAGAGGAAGGGGTGGGTTGAGAAGATCATCGTCCACGTCATGGTTGAAGATATTTCAACTGTTGAGACCCCGCATACGAATCTCGGAGTCTGGGAATTCTCCAATGTGCCAAGTGAGGAATGGATCCGATTCCAAAAAGATGATGGAACCCGAGAGATTATGGTGAGGTACCCGGCGATCTACGCAGGGTTGAGAGTCGATGGCGAAATCGTCGCTGCTGGCAGAACGGCCAACTATGAAAAATGGACTGTACTGACAAGACTTCTTGTGCGCTCTGATTATCGAGGCAAAGGCCTCGGCAAAGAATTGGTCATTCGTTTGATGGAGGAAGCCAGCAACGCCGGTGCCACCAAGGCTCTCCTTCAAGTGGATTCAAAAAACGCTGCCGCGATCGGGTTGTACAAGAAATTGGGATTTACCCTTCACCACGCATACAAATACCGTCTCTTGCAACCTAGCGCGTCAAAAGGCGAATGCTGATGATGCCATTGCACCTGTATGACACCAAGAGCCGCGAAGTTTTAGAAGTTAAGGAAACTAATGGCCTGGTGAAAATGTACTGCTGTGGGCCGACGGTCTACCGAGACGCACACGTAGGCAATATGCGTACCTTCTTGCTTTCGGACTTGATTCGACGGACGCTACTGATGTTTGGCTACCGGGTCTCGATCGTGCAGAACATCACCGATGTCGGACACATGAGCGAGGATTATGAAGGCGAAGACAAATTGCTTGCCCAGTCCAAGACTGAACACATCGATCCTCTCGCGGTGGCCAAGAAATACGAGGAAAGATTTCATTCTGATCTTCGACAACTCAACATCATCCCCGCCGACAAATACCCAAAGGCCAGCGAAAGCATCGGGCTCATGCAGGACCTGATCACCCAATTGATCGCGCGGGGCAACGCCTATGTCGGAAGTGATAACTCGGTCTACTTCGATGCATCTTCATTTCCTGGATACGGGCAACTCAGTGGCAATCGACTGGACTCTTTGAAACCCGGGCATCGATACGAATACCACGATGATGGAGCTAAAAAGTTCCACGCAGATTGGGCCCTCTGGAAGGCAGCTGGAGACCGAACGGAATTAATCTGGGATTCTCCATGGGGTCCGGGATTTCCAGGCTGGCACATCGAATGCTCGGCAATGTCCCTGCATTTCCTAGATGGACACGTCAACGTCCACGTTGGCGGCATCGACCTTCGCTTCCCCCATCACGAGGATGAACGGGCGCAATCAGACTCCGTCACTGGCAACGAGACGGTTGATCTCTGGGTGCACGGAGAGCATCTGCTCTTTCAAGGTCGCAAGATGTCCAAGAGCGCGGGCAACGTAGTTCTCATCCAAGACATCGCTGAACGCGGTTTCGATCCGCTCGCACTTCGATTGGTTTATCTGGAAAACCGCTACCGAAGCCAGATGGATCTCACGTGGGAGACCATCTCGGCGGCCAACGAGACTTTGCTCAAGTGGAGAACGTTGGTGAGCAAATTTAGTTCTGCAACTCCATTGCAGAATGAGGAAATCTGGCAAGCACTCTCTGTAGATCTAGATACACCGAAAGTCATTCAAATAGTTCGCTCCATTGTCAAGGATCCGAATTTGAGCGATGAAATGAAAGCGGGCTATTTCCTCCATGCCGATCAAGTACTCGGACTGGATCTGGCAAGGGCGGAAGTCCCCCGAGAGTTGACTGCGGAATTAAAGAGACTTTTGGATGAACGAGATTTCGTGCGCGAAAACAAGAATTGGAAGGAGAGCGACCGTCTACGTGGAGTCCTTGAAGAGGCGGGCTTGATCATCCAGGACTCACCAACTGGACAAGAATGGCAGTGGCGCTGAACTACACCCTTGTCGTGACGCCAATGATGAGCATGGCAAGCCCGGCGATAACGAGGGCATTTCCCGCAAAGTTGCCTTGAACAAGGAGCTCGCCTCCAACACCGGGTGAGCCACCGCGCAAGGTCACAAGCGCCCAAGCAATAGCCGCCAGCACTTTGTAACGGCGCAATCCCCACGCCCTACCTAATAACCAGATGCCAACACCGCTACCAATTAATGCGAGCAGAACTCCAAAAGGGACATAGGCGCTGTGAAGCAGTACCGCGGCTGCACCGAGGATCCCACCCCAGAGCAATGAACCAACAAGTTTCATAGTGTAATTATCAGGGGGTGATTCCAGCGAAAAGATCAGTTTCTCTTCCGTCTTTACCAAAAGGCGCAGCCGGAGTTCCCTTTACGAGCGTGTAGTACTCCTGGCCCCAAATCTGATTTCCTAGATTGTTGGAGAGCGCAAAGAAAGGACCATCGAGTGCGATTTGAGTTTCGTGCGCTTTCATTGCCGCCATTTTGCGATCGACGTATTCAGATGCATCCACGACTGCAGTAATCAGCGCATCGTCCTTGGCAAAGGGGATGTCATCGGCACTATCGGCACCAAAGAAACTCGAGCCGATCTTCTTCATCTCATCGATGCCTTGTTGAATTACGGACTTGGGCAGCGCGTTCCAATAAATCTTGGAGATATTCCACTTGTCCGCCAACTCTGCCGCGCGCATAGCCACTCTGTGTGCCTGGATATGGTCTGGATGGCCGTAGCCGCCGATTTCATCGTACGTTAGAAGAACATGTGGGCGAACTTCGTGAATGACATCAACGAGGAGCTTGGCCGCTTCATCTAGATCTGCTTGCCAGAATACGCCAGGTCGATTGTTGGGCTCGGTTCCCATCATGCCGCTATCGCGGAACTTGATCTTGTCAGCACCTAAGAATCGATAGTCCGTGATTCCTAGTTCTTTCATCGCCGCCGCAAGTTCGATGATCCGGTGATCACCCAACTGGTCACTTTCCGAACTTGCCAAGTGACTTAAACCGGGAACAAGGACTTCGCCCTCTTCCCCACGTGTGCATGTCACCAAAGTGACGTGCACACCAAGATCTTGGTACATCGCCATCGTCACGCCGTTGTTGATGGTCTCGTCATCGGGATGAGCATGCACGAGCAACATGCGAAAACCTGAGTAGGGTCTAGGAGACATAATCAATACACCGGCAATGTGGGATCGATCTGCTTCACCCAGGCGATCACTCCGCCGCTGACATGGGCGGCATCGGCAAATCCGGCGTTCTTCACAATCGCTAAACACTCAGCCGATCGAACACCGCTCTTGCAGTGCAGAATGATCTGCCTGTCTTGTGGAAGTTTGGCCAATGCCCGCCCATCCAGAAACTCCTGTTTGGGAATCAACGTGGCTCCAGGGATTCGAACAATGTCCCACTCGCTGGGTTCGCGAACATCTATCAGATAGATATTTTCATCGTTATCGAGCATCGACTTTAGTTCGGTGACGCTAATTGTCGAATCCTTAACTGCAACTTCTGCACCTTCGGATAGGACACCACAGAATGCCTCGTAATCCTTAAGGAGCTGAGTCTGAGATGGATTCTCACTGCAGACAGGGCAGTTCGGGTCTTTTCGAATCTTGATCTTTCGGTATGACATCTCTAGAGCGTCGTAGACCATAAGGGATCCGACTAGCGGTTCACCGATACCGGTGATCAGTTTGATGGCTTCGGTTGTCTGGATGGACCCGATTGAGGCGCAGAGAACTCCGAGGACTCCACCTTCGGCGCAACTGGGAACCATGCCAGGCGGTGGCGGTTCTGGGTACAGGCATCGATAACACGGACCGTACTCGGCCCAGAAAACACTTGCCTGTCCATCGAATCGGTAGATGGATCCCCACACATACGGCTTGTTCAAAATGACGCAGGCATCGTTGACGAGATAGCGGGTGGCGAAGTTGTCTGTTCCATCGACGATCAGGTCGTACTGGGCGAATATTTCCAGAACGTTGGAGACGTCCAATCTCACTTCGTGAATATTTACTTTCACATTTGGATTAATTTCAGCAATTTTCTCTTTTGCGCTGAGCGCCTTGCTCTTGCCGATATCTGATTGCCCGTGAATGATCTGACGTTGCAAGTTGGACTCATCGACCGTGTCGTATTCAGCGATCCCAAGAGTTCCAACTCCGGCCGCCGCGAGGTACATGAGAGCGGGCGAGCCAAGGCCCCCGGCTCCGACGCAGAGCACCTTGGCATTCATCAATCGCTGTTGGCCAGCCATTGCCACGTCGGGAATTATCAGGTGGCGGCTATAGCGGCGCACCTCGTCGACGGTAAGGGCCGGACCAGGTGAAACGAGCGGTGGAACCTTCATATGAACATCCCCGGTAACGATCTAGGTGGTTATCGATCTAAGTGCGCCATTGTGTCGCACTCAAGAAGCACTGACAATTCACCTCTTACAACCGTACCCGCAGGCAAAGAATTCCCCGTACCATATGCCCGATGAGTACAAGCGAGGGTAAAACCGAGAATAAAGCGCGCCTTCCCCGTGATGAGCGCCGCGCACAACTCCTTAGCGCTGCATTGGAAGTCTTCACTTCCGCCGGATACCACGCCGCGGCCATGGATGAGATTGCCGACCACGCCGGCGTTAGCAAGCCCGTGCTCTACCAGCATTTTCCCTCCAAACTCGAGTTGTACTTAGCAGTCCTCGACCTTCACATTGATTCATTGGTCTTCACGATTCAAAAGGCGATTGCATCAACACCAGAGAATGCAAATCGCGTTATTGCCACCGTGGAGGCTTACTTCAATTTCATCGACAGCGAGGGCGAGGCATTCCGTCTGCTTTTTGAAAGCGATATGAATGTAGAACCAGCCGTACGAGAGCGCCTAACCCGCATGACTTATGACTGCGCAGCCGCCGTGAGCGCGGTTATCTCCCTCGACACCGGATTGCCCGAAGAAGCGGCGATGCTGCTAGGCGTTGGCTTGATTGGCAGCGCACAAGTAACCGCCCGTCACTGGCTAGACAGGGACAGCAAACTCAACCGCGAGCAGGCCACCGATCTTGTCTCCAACCTCATTTGGCGTGGAATTTCAGGTTTTCCTCGCCAAGATGAGCGTTAATTAATCGCAATTCGGCAATCAAGAGGCCCACTCGGTAGGATTTGAGCATGAGTTCAAAGAAAAGTACGGGCAGTCACAAAGTTGACGTCCGCATTGCAGTCACAAATATCTCCACCGAGCTCTCCTTTGAATGCCCTTCTGAGGTTGAACAGATTCGCAGTGCAGTGACTTCGGCCATTGCCTCCGGAACCGCCCTCGTCCTTAGCGACGTGCGCGGGCGAGAGATTATTGTCCCTGCAGACAAAATTGGTTTTGTAGAAATTGGCGAGCAAGTAGAACGCCGCGTCGGCTTCGGCACTGATTAAGGTGTCACTAACTTTCGCCGAACTTCCTCTTCGCAAGGAAACAATAGATGCACTCCATTTGCACGGCTTTGTCGCGCCCTTTGCCATCCAGGAAATGGTCTTGCCCATCGCTTTAAGCGATGGCGATGTCATTGGACAGGCAAAAACTGGAACCGGAAAGACTCTCGCATTCGGCATTCCGCTCATTGAGCGAGTGATCGCGCCTAAAGATCCAGAGTGGGAAGCCTTCGCCCACAAAGGATTGCCCCAAGCATTAGTTGTTGTACCAACACGCGAACTCTGCGTACAAGTTGCCAAAGACATCGACCAACTAGCAAAGGTCCGCGGGATCCGCGTCCTTGCCGTCTACGGCGGTCGCGCTTTCGAGCCTCAGATCGAACAGTTGGCAGTTGGTGTCGAGATTGTCGTTGGGACCCCTGGGCGACTGCTCGACCTCTATCGCCAAGGCAAATTGAAATTGAGCAAGGTTGCCAGATTAGTGCTCGATGAGGCCGATGAAATGCTCGACCTGGGATTTCTTCCAGATGTTGAGAAGATCTTCACGAGCACGCCAATTCGCGAACAGACAATGCTCTTTTCGGCAACGATGCCCGGCGACATTATCGCCTTGGCTAGGCGCTTCATGTCTCAGCCGGTGCATATCCGCACTCAAGAAAACAATGATGAAAGCGCGGTAGTTTCGCGTGTTCAACAGCACGTACTGCGCGCCCATGCTCTCGACAAGATCGAGATGCTGGCTCGCATCCTGCAAGCCGACGGTCGCGGACCGACCATGGTTTTTTGCCGCACCAAGCGCACATGCCAGAAAACAGCCGACGATCTTCTAGAGCGGGGCTTTAAGGCCGCCGCGATTCATGGTGACCTTGGTCAGAGCGCGCGCGAAAAAGCACTCTCGGATTTCAAGGCGGGAAAATCTGACGTTCTTGTAGCAACCGACGTCGCCGCGCGCGGTATTGATATCGAAGGAATTACCCACGTCATCAACTACCAATGTCCAGAAGATGACAAGACCTACGTGCACCGCATCGGCCGTACCGCCAGAGCCGGCGCCCACGGAATCGGAGTCACCTTCGTTGACTGGGATGACATGCCACGTTGGAGCCTTATCAACCAGTCCCTCAAACTCGGACTTGATGAGCCCCTTGAGACTTACTCATCATCTGACCACCTCTTCACATCCTTGAACATACCTGTCGGATCCACCGGGCGAATGGTCAAGGCACGCGAGGTGCAGCCGATCAAGAAGGCAGCGCCTTCCAAGAGTCAACCGCATCATTCACCAAAGCTTGCCGCGCCTTCTCGGGTCAAGACAGAGCGAACCAGGACGCGCACGAAGAAATTCAAGACCACCGCCAGCTAAGTCCTACCAGGTCGCGGCAAAACCCTTGATAGCTTCAACAACCATCTGAACGGCAATCGCAGCAAGCAGCAATCCGGCAATTCGTGCGACAAGGGTGATACCCGCCTCGCGAATGATGCGGAGCACAGTTGTCGATGTAAGTAGGGCTAGCGCAATAACAAGATGCACAGCAACTACTGCGATGACCAAACCCGTGATTCGAGCCGCTGAATGCGCATGCTGAACAAAGATCATTGTTGCAACAATTGCGCCAGGTCCTGCCAATAGCGGCGTTCCGAGTGGGACTAAAGCGATATTCGCATCTCTATTATCGGTTTCACCTGATTGCTTGCCTGTTAGCAACTCAAGTGAAATCAGGAGAAGCAGCAATCCGCCCGCGGCTTGCAGTGCCTGAATGGAGACATTGAGATAGTCGAGAATAAAACGGCCGAAGAGGGCAAAGGTCGCTATGACAATCAGGGAAACGCCGGCAGCCTGCCAAGCAAGTCTGCGGCGAACTTTGGCAGTTCTGTCAGAGGCGAGCGCGAGAAAAATCGGAACGGCCCCTGGCGGATCCATGATCACAAGGAGAGTGACGAAAGCTTGAATCGTGAAAGTCACGCTACTCACTGGTTACCCGCCCTCACGACTCGTCTCTTATCTGCCTGAGCTTCCAACTTCTCCCATTGTTCAGGGCTGGTTGTCCACTCCCCTAATCTATTTAGTTTTCCGGTGCCGTGATAGTCACTTGATCCTGTCATCACAAGCCCGAGCTCCTGCGCAATATCGTGCAACATTGCCCGCTCTTGGACGTTCTGGTCACGATGATCAACTTCGATTCCATTTAAGCCAGCTGCAACGAGGGAAGAAAATGCCTCTGGCTTGAGTATTTCGCCGCGATGCGATGCGAAGGGGTGAGCGATCACAGCCACGCCACCGGCTGCGCGAATCTGCGCGATCGCCGTTTCGGGTGTCGGGGCGATGTGAGCCACATAGAACTGCGATTCGTTGTTGAGGAGTTCCTTGAATCCTTCATCTCGAGATGAGATGACTCCGCGCTTTACCAGCGCATCTGCAAGATGCGGCCGCCCCATTGTCGCTCCATGTGGCATGGCTTCCTCGACATCCTGCATTGTCACGTGAATGCCTGCGTCATTGAGAAGTTCGATCATCTTGACCATTCGCGGAACACGATCATCGCGGGTCTGCTCCAACATAGTGAGCATCTCGGCATTTGTGCCATCGAAGAGCAGTCCCAGCATGTGCACGCTGGTTCCGCTTTCGGTCAGACAAGATATTTCAGCCCCGAGCGCTAATTCGATGTCGGCGCGAAGGGCGGCGGTTGCCTCAGCCCATCCCGCAACAGAATCATGGTCGGTGAGAGCTATGATCTTTACTCCTTGTGCCAGGGCTTTGTTGATCAATGCCGACGGAGTATCGGTCCCGTCGCTGCATGTTGTGTGGGTGTGCAGATCTATCACGTGAGAGATTCCATGCGCTGGGGTTTGGTACGAAGTACTACAAGGGTGCAGCCAAAGAGAATCATCGCGATTCCGGGGAAGACTCCCAAGGCCGGTTTCTGGTCAAGCCACCAGAAAGCAAGAAGGGCGCTCGTTGGTACTTCAAAGAAAATGATGAGCGAGACGATGGCGGGGGAAACTCGTTTGAGCGCGGAGTTAAACATCGTGTGTCCGAGAATCTGAGCACCGAGGATCAATCCGATCACGATCCACCACTGCTTGGCCGAAAAATGAAACAGTGGAACGCCGGTGAAGAGGGTTATCGGCAAGACTGTGATTGCACAGACAAAATAAGCAACCGTTGTATATGTTGTCGTTTCAATCGTTTCTTGCGCCCTCGAACCAGCCATCATGTACAACGCGGCGAGGGATGCAGAAATAAAGGAGGCGAGATCTCCTAGAAATGATCGCAACGAAATGTGCAGGTCCACTCCAGATATCAGTAACACTCCGGCGAAACTCACTGCCATACCAAGCCAGGCCCGAGAAGGAATATGCCCTCCAGAAAACTTAACGAAAAGGGCTGCAAATATAGGTTGAAGTGCCACGATTGCAGTACCTGCCGCCACGCTTGTCCACCTCATGGCAAGGAAGAACCCGCAAAAATGGAGCGCTAGAAGGACTCCGGCGAGAATTGACCACTTCATTCCAACGCGTTGATTCCACTGTCGGTGTCGAAGTGCAAATGGCGCCGTAATGATCGCACCACCCAAATTCCTCCAGAAAATCAAGGAGGCAATGGGCATCGTGCTCAAGGCGATCAATGGACCAGAAGTTCCGATGCCAATAATTCCGACACCAAGGCGAATCAAGTCCGGGCGGGCAGGCATCGCCGTGTGGCTCGTTATCTGGTTTGGTCTAGACGACTCCTCCATTAGGCAAAACCTAGAGTGCGCATCACGCAAAACCTAGCGGCACGCCAATCAAAGATTTGCCCCGCACGATGAGTTGCTCGGAGATTTTTGAAATCGCAATCGATGCCGGCGACTCTGGTTCGGAGAGAACGACCGGGGTCCCATCATCGCCACCTGTGCGCAGATCAGTGTTGAATGGGACTTTTCCAAGGAGAGGAACATCGGCTCCGACCAAGAGAGATAGGCGCTCTGCTGTTGCTTCTCCGCCACCGGTTCCGAAAAGTGAAATCGGCTCGCCACATTTTGGACATGGGAAATCTGACATGTTTTCAATGACACCGATTACGTGCTGTTTGATCTGATGTGCAATTCGACCGGCGCGCTCGGCAACCTCGGCGGCAGCCACCTGTGGCGTAGTGACCACGATAATTTCTGAACCGGGAATCAATTGGCCCAAGGAGATGGCCAAGTCGCCAGTTCCTGGTGGAAGATCAATAAATAGCAGATCCAAATCGCCCCAATATGCATCACTTAATAGTTGTTCAAGAACGCGGTGCAACAGGGGGCCGCGATATGCCACAGGATCCGAGCGCTCGGGTTTGAACATCTCCATGGAAACGGTCTTAACCCCGAATGCCTCCAAGGGAATGAACATCTGATCGATGGCGGTTGGTCGTTGGCCCATAAGACCCATAAGGCGCGGAATCGAGTGGCCATAGACATCAGCATCGAGAATTCCCACTCGCAAGCCCTTCTTTGCGGCGGCGACTGCAAGATTCACCGTCAGCGATGACTTGCCGACTCCACCCTTGCCCGATGCAATACCTATTACTCGTGTGCGATTCTCCGGCTGGGCAAAGGGGATAAATTTCTCGCGACCGTTGCGCAAAATCTTTTTGACATTGTCGCGTTGGCCCTCGGACATGACTCCAAAACTCAAGAGCACTTCTTTGACCTCATCGATATCTTTCAAGGCCGTGGTCACATCGGACTTGAGTCGATCTTGCATGGGACAGCCAGAGATCGTGAGAAGGATCTTTATGGTCACCAGGCCCGATTCAAAATCTACATTTTCGACCATGCCCAATTCGGTAATCGGGCGGTGAAGCTCGGGATCTTGGACTTTTTCCAACGCACTTGCGATTTTGTCTAAGGTGCTCACATTACATCCGGATCTATTCTTGGTTGGGGACGATCTAGTTCATCTTGCTCTTCGAGTGCATCGTTGATCTGTTTTCTTATGAAAGTCTTGGGATTGAGGTCTGACGGCTGGAGATTCTCAAATCCAGGTCCTAGGTTCTCGCGCAGTTCTTGTGTTGCCGCATGGGTAAAACGTTGAATCTTGCGGACCAAGGCAGCAGCCTCTGAGGCCAATTTGGGCAGACGATCGGGGCCGACCAAGATCAGGGCGAGCACCGCAAGCCCTATCAATTCGCCTCCACCGAAATCAAAAAACATAGGCGAAGCCTAGCCGCTTCCAGATTATGGCTGGGCGGCCGCCAAAGTGACGCTCGTTTGGTGTGAGGTCCCGTCGCGCAGGTACGTCAGGGTCACCTTATCTCCAACATTTCTGGCCCGAACTACCACAATCAATTCGTCTGGCCCGTTGATGGCCTTGCCATCAAATTTGGTGATGATGTCTCCGGCTTTTAATCCGGCCGCTTCGGCGGGGCTTCCTGAGCGAATCCCAGTTGGCGTGTTCGTAATCTTTGCCCCGCCTTGCGCATAATTGAGGTCAAGTGAAATGCCAAGGATGGGATACGTGGCTTTGCCCGTTTTGATCAATTGATTCGCAGTTTTGCGTGCCTGATTAATAGGAATGGCGAAGCCAAGTCCGATTGAGCCAGACTGCCCGCCAATGGATGAACCAAGAGAGGCGATAGCAGAGTTCACACCAATTACTGCACCAGTTGCATCGACAAGAGGACCGCCCGAATTTCCCGGATTGATTGCCGCATCTGTCTGCAGTGCATTTATGAATGAGCTCTCACCGCTTGAGCCGCCGGCGGAAACTGCGCGATCCTTTGCGCTGATAATTCCGGAAGTCACCGTGCCGGATAGACCAAGAGGAGATCCAACCGCAATCACCGGATCGCCCACCTGAATCTTGTCGCTATCTCCAAATTGGAGGGCCTTCAGATTCGTGGCAGAGATCTTCAAAACAGCAAGGTCATACGCCGTATCGGTTCCGATAATTGTTGCGGGCAGGGTTCGTCCGCCGTTGAGGGTCACCGTTATGGCCCCGCTGCCACTTGCTCCATCAACGACGTGATTATTCGTGAGGATATAACCTGAACTCTCGATAATAAATCCAGATCCAGTTGCACTTCCCGATGTGGTCTCCGTGGAGATTGAAACAACTGAAGGCAGCACGCGCTGAGCAATTCCGGCAATGGAGCCAGGGGCACGTTCGATGTTGCTAGAAACTGAAACCAGATTCACCTTATGACCAAGAAGCGTTCCGCTCGTTGTGAAGTCTCCAACGGCACTGCCCACCAACCCGGCAACTACTGCCAAAGCAATAGCCGCGCCAAGAGGGATACTCGCTCTCTTGGGCTTGGGTGCAGGTTCTGACCACCATGGTGCGGGTTCGCTCGCTGAATTCACTGGCATCAACGGTTCCATTTAAACTCCTCGCAGAATCTTTTGTTTATGAAAGCTGACAATCATCAAATACGAACTTGCCTAGAATTTAATGAGAGAACACCTTTAGATCTCCTAGAACTCTTCTCTATCGCTTGGTGGCAATCAGGAGACCGTCACCTAAGCCAAGGAGGGAAGAAACCCAAGTGGATGTTGCCAATTTAATGCTCTTGCCTGCCTCGCGCAAAGCAATTGTCCGCGGATCCCTCTGAGCCGGATCAGAGACCTTGCCCCCGCCAAAGAAATTATCTATTGCCAGAACTCCTCCAGTTCGAAGAATTCTGTGGGCCTCATCGATGGCGAAACCCAAGTCCTCTGGTTCGTTTCGAAGGACCACTAGGTCGTAGGCACGATCGGTGAGCTTGCTCATGACATCCATAACAGGGTTTGTAATCAGCCGAAATCTTTGGGCAGAGATCTCAGCCTCAGCAAAAGCTATTTTCGAAATTCGAGCGTGCTCGACCTCGCTATCGATGGAGGTCAGGGTTCCACTTTCAATCATGCCGCGAAGGAGCCAGATACTGCCCACGCCCGAGCCGGTCCCAACTTCAACTACCGACTGCGCTGATATCAAATGAGCCAAGTAGTGGAGAAATGCACCAGCCCCAGGGGAGATGTTCTTCGCACCGACTTCAACGCCGCGCGCCCGCGCCTTAACAAGAACCTCGTCTTCGGGAATAAACGTCTCACAGTAAGTATGCATATCCACCCTCATTCGAGTCCCGCAATCCAGTCTATGAGAAGGCGAACTCCAAAACCCGTTCCACCTTTGGGATTCTCACCCGAATCGGTGTCGCTGCGTCCGGCCCCTGCGATGTCAAAGTGAACCCAGTTGCGATTTCCTGCGAAATGTTCGAGGAATAGTGCGGCCGTGACGGAGCCAGCTCCGAATTTCGGCTTATCAGCAGTATGAGAAAAATCAGCGACAGAACTTTCTAGAGCGACTTTGTAATCGTCGATGAGAGGCATATGCCAGATGCGATCCCCGGTCTTTTCTCCGTGTGTTTGGAAATCTTTTGCCAGCGCAGCATTACGGGTGTACATGGCCCCGTATTGCCGACTCAAGCCTTGCGTGGCAGCACCAGTCAGTGTGGCAACGTCCACGAGAAAGTCCGGATTCAAATGCATATCCGCGTAGGCGAGGCCATCGGCCAGAACAAGGCGACCTTCGGCATCAGTGTTGGTGACTTCAACTGTTGTGCCGCCGTATTGAGTGATGACATCACTGGGCCTCTGTGCGGTGCCAGAGATGGAATTTTCTGCACACATCAGCAAGGCGGTAACCCGTGCTTTCGGTTTGATTTCTGGCATTGCGCTAACAACGCCTAAAACGGCAGCCGCTCCCGCCATATCGGTCTTCATGGCGATCATGTTCTCGTAGGGACGTTTCAGGCTAATTCCGCCGGTGTCGTAGGTAATGCCTTTGCCAACTAGAACAACGTGGGGCCAGTTGCTTGAGCCTTTGGGCGCATATGTCACTTCGATAAAACGGGGTCCAGGATTTGGCGAGGAATTCCCCACGGCCAACAGGCCGCCGAACTCTTTGAGGTCCTTTCCGCTGAGGACTTTTACATTCAAATCTTCGTGTTTTGTCATCGCCTTGGCTTGCGTGACCATCCAGGCAGGAGACTTGATATTTGAAGGAGTGTGAATCAAGTCCCTGGCGCGCCAGACATATTTGGCCATAATCCGTGCGCGCACGATATCTACGGCGTGGGTGTCTCCTACGTAAAATTTCGGGGTCTCATTTTTCTTGGACCCACTCTTCAGGTTCCACTGATAGGTACCCAAGACAAGTGCCACAGCATGCAGACGGACATCTCCGCGAGATGAAGCAGCAAGACTAAAAAGTGAACGCGAAATTCCTCTGACCTTGCGACCTAGCGCCGCACCTGTTGCTCTCATGTCGGAAGGCAATTGTTTTCCAAGTCCGACAAAGATCAACCTCTGACACAGAACGCCTTCGGCGCTAACGGGGATTTCAAATATCTCCCCCGCCTTTCCGGTGGCGGCAAAGAAACTCAACTCATCAATCAAGTTGAGCTGGAAAGTGGATTCGATTTTGCGCACGAGGGAAGTAAAGATCGGAAAAGTGATTTCTCCAGTATCCGACTTCGAAAAACCAACAGCGACGCAGTCGCAATCAAGAACCGAATTGAGTTCCAGAGGGCGCGCGTCAAGCGTAGGAATATCCATGGCGCTTACGCTAGCGAGGCGGATTGGTTATTTCTTAACTAGCAACAGCACGGCGGCGTGAAGTGCACTTCCAAGATTTGATGCCTCTTCCCCGTTGAGTTCGACTACGAGGCGGCCTCCACCTTCAAGGGGAATTCGCATGACCAGAGAGCGAGCCTCTTTCGTGACCTCCATGGGTCCGTCACCGGTACGAGGTTTCATGGCTGCCATCTTCGCTGCTCCTTTTCACTCCACCTGCGGGCCACATTGGCACCCGAGCGGGTCTACGACTTAAGACCTGCTAACGGGATGAGGGAGAAGTATCTCGCATTTACTGCCTAAGCGGGAAATTGGACTCCGCTGGCTGGGTTGGCCCCAGGTTGAGGCGGGCTGCCAGACGGCCCCGACCAGCGGCTATAAGGCGTGAAATAGCCCCTTCAGGGACATTAAGCATCGCAGCGATTTCCGCGGGCGAGAGCGATTTCACGTAATGAAGGGTCAGAATCACCCGTTCTTCTTCGGGCAAACTGGCAAGGTACTGGGCCAGAGTCTCCGAAGTCATGCGGCATAGGCTACCGAAGTAGGGCTAAACACATAGGGCTAATGCCTCCTCTACCGAGACCGACCACTGAAGTAGTTCCCGTTGGCCAGGCTTCACAAATCCATGCGCCTCAAGATGGTCAAGGAGATCGCGCAGAGGGCCGTAGATGCCAAAAGGATCAAGAATAATGACTGGTTTGTTGTGGAAATTAAGGAAGCGCCCGACCCAGATTTCGAAGAGTTCTTCCAAGGTCCCTGGTCCACCAGGGAGGGCAATAAAGGCATCCGATAGATCTTCCATCTTCGCTTTGCGCTCTCGCATCGAATCAACGACATGAAGTTCATGGCTGTCGTGATCGGCGAATTCAATATCCACTAAAGATTGTGGAATGACTCCGATAGTTTTACCGCCACCGGCACGGACACCCCGAGCAACTGCACCCATCATAGAAATATGGCCACCGCCAGAAACGAGATCCCAATTTCGCTCACCGATGGCAGTGCCAAGGTCGGTCGCTAGTTCAATGTACTTGACGTCGATTGTTGGTGAAGATGAGCAGAAGACGGCCACACGCATCCACCAAGGATAGGCGCTACCCTTTGGATATGTCGCATTCACTTCAATCTGCGTCGGGTTATGGAATTGCCACAGTAACTTTCGAAGGCGCCATCCTGGATACGTGGTTTCCAGCGCCTCACTTGGGTGAATTGCCCGCCAATCCCCCTGCGTTTCTCAGTGCGTTAGTTGGCCGTGATGACGAGCGCCAGGTAGTGCGCGAATTGGTCTCCGTAGGAATCGAACTCGAGGACGCTCCGACAAATGTGTCAGATGCCTACCTCCGCTTGCATCTACTTTCGCACCGATTGGTGGCTCCGCACGGACTTTCTCTGGTTGGAATCTTCGGGATTCTCAATAATGTTGTGTGGACATCTCATGGACCATGTGCCGTCGAGGGATTTGAAGAAACCCGCGCAAAACTCCTCGCCAAGTACGGAACGGTCACCGTCCTCTCCGTTGACAAGTTCCCACGCATGGTGGACTACGTCGTTCCAAGCGGCGTTCGCATTGCCGATGCCGATCGAGTTCGCCTCGGAGCTCATCTCTCCCACGGCACCACTGTCATGCATGAAGGCTTTGTGAATTTCAATGCCGGCACACTGGGAACGTCAATGGTCGAGGGCCGCATTTCCTCCGGTGTTGTTGTCGGAGATGGCTCAGATATCGGCGGAGGCGCATCAATTATGGGAACACTCAGCGGAGGCGGAAAAGAAATCGTCTCAATTGGCAAGAACTGCCTACTTGGTGCAAATTCGGGCCTTGGGATTGCTCTTGGCGACAACTGCGTCATCGAGTCCGGCACTTATATAACTGCAGCATCGAAGTTGACTCTCCCCGATGGCGAAGTCGTCAAAGCGGTGACCCTCTCTGGCGCAAGCAACCTGCTCTTCCGGAGAAACAGCCAACAAGGAAATCTTGAAGTTGTGATGCGTTCAGGCGCCTGGGGCGGGCTGAATTCAGTTCTCCACGCCAATTAATTGCCGGGCGCCCAGAAGGGTTTCACACAAGCCGGGTTTTCGGGGAAGTGATACCTCGTGAGGACTCATCTCCACACCTCAAATGAGGTTGCATGAACGATTAATGGGTTTCCGCCCATACACGCTCCCATCCGCATCTCTCCCTTAGCTTTCATTCGCGATTTCGCGACATTCCCAGGG
>JANXZB010000103.1 GCA_025355765.1 Actinomycetes bacterium | reverse complement strand
GTAGCGGAGGCCGGATTTGAACCGGCGACACAGCGATTATGAGCCGCTTGCTCTACCAAGCTGAGCTACCCCGCCGAGCCCCCCAACGGAATCGAACCGTTGACCTTTTCCTTACCATGGAAACGCTCTACCAACTGAGCTAGGGGGGCGCACAATGCTTGTGAAGCGTACAGGTTCACGCCTGTAATCGAAAAATCTTCGCGCTTTTGGCAGCTATTTCAATGGGTCCAAGGTGACCTTGCCGAAAGTCTGCCGCTCCAGCATGTCTTGGTGAGCCTGCACCGCTTGGGAGAGCGGGTAGGTGGCCCCAATGACAGGGGTGACCTTGCCCGAGAGAACCAGGCTAAACAACTCGGTGATCACGTCGTGGAAAAGCTCTTTGTGACCAAAGCAGTGCGCCAACCAGAACCCGGTAATGGTTTTAGTGCCGGTGATTAATGATCCCGGATGAACCGCCCGTGGTGGTTTGCGTGATGCATTTCCGTAAGTAATGACTCGGCCAAAAGGTGCAAGGACATCCAGACTTGCGTCGAAAGTCTTCCCACCGACCATTTCAAGAACGAGATCGACCTTCTTGCCGCCGTTGGCCTCAAGCATCGCAGCGGACAGGTCCTCGCTACTGGCGTCAACCGTGACATCAGCGCCAAGAGACTTCGCGAGCTCTTGCTTGTTGGTCGAAGATGCAACTGCGATCACCCGTGCTCCCCATAACTTGGCAAGTTGGATTGCCATGGTGCCGACTCCACCCGCGGCGGCATGGATGACAACACTTTCATCCGGTCGCAAATGGCCCACTGTTTTCAAAATATGCCAGGCGGTCGAACCCTGTACCAACATGCACAATGCCTGCTCGTCAGTGACTCCATCGGGGATATCAATCAGAAGTGACTTCCTTGCAACGGCCTTCTGCGCGTAACCGCCAGTCTCGACTGAGGCAAGCACTCGCCGACCCGAATTGGTGTGCCCGACAACTTCCAGACCCGGAATCAGGGGAAGAGTCTGCGGAGAGAGGTAGCCGTTTTCTATCTGGTGGGTGTCGGCGTAGTTAATGCCAATTGAGGTAACGGCAATGAGTTCTTCGTTTGGTTTTGGGCTCGGATCTGCGAGGTCTAGGTATTCCATCACTTCGGGGCCGCCAAAACGATTAACTTGGATTGCTTTCATACTTATTAGCCTAAGGGAACTAGCACAGATTGTCTCGGTCTGTTCTACGCTGGCTCCATGATCACGCCCGAGTCGATAGCCCAAGCTCACAAAGATGCAAAACGTAGGAGCGATGATGCGCAGGTAACAATTCGAATTCTCGCCACTGTCGAGGAGCAGGACTTCGCGCGGCAAATCTTTGATGAAGTCTGGCCAACCGATGAAGGAACGCAGATCACCTCCAACCTTCTCCAGGCGATGGTGCACAACGGCACCTACGTCAGCGGAGTTTTCGTGCACGGCGAAGTGGTTGCGGCGGCCTTTGCTTTCCCGGGGATCGATTCAAAAAAGCATCTCCACCTGCATTCACACATGGCGGCAGTAAAAGAGAAATATCGGAATCGAAATATCGGCAGTGCATTGAAATGGCACCAGCGGGCGTGGGCTCTAGAAAACGGCTACGAGACCATCACGTGGACTTTTGATCCATTGGTCAGGCGCAATGCGAGACTGAACCTGGTCAAACTCGGCGTCCAGGTCTTTGAGTATTTCTCTGACTTCTACGGGGATCTGCCCGACGCACTCAATGCCGGAGATCCCACCGATCGCGTCATCGCAAAATGGTCACTCCTATCTAACCGCGTGATCGAGGCGGCACGAAATCTCAACCTTGAAATTCCCTTAGATGGCATCCCCGTTGCCCTTGCCAACGTTTTCGAAGAACCCGTCCGACACGACGTTCCGGCAAATGCAGAGAAAGTCGCCATCTATCTTCCTAAGGACATCATTGAATTGCGTTCGACAGATAGTGATTCGGCTTCGGATTGGCGATTGGCTCTGCGAGCAGAACTTGAATCGCGACTAAATTCGGGTTGGCATATTGCGGGTCTTGCAAAACAGGGCGCATACGTGGTGAGCAAAGAGGCTATGTAGATGCAGATCAAGGATGTTGAACTTCGCATTATCAACTTGCCGCTCGTCAGACCCTTCCGCACATCCTTTGGAACCCAGTACGAGCGCGAATTACTGCTTATGAAGATCACGACACACGACGGCTCTGAAGGTTGGGCAGAGTGTGTGGCAATGTCAGAGCCTCTCTACTCTCCCGAATACACCTTCGCTTCCCAAGATGTGATTGAGCGATTTCTATTACCTAAGATTTTTTCAGCGGGAGACATCCGTGTCGAAGAAGTGGCAGGGCTACTCAAACCATTCCTTGGTCATCAGATGTCGAAGGCTTGCGTTGAGACAGCAATCTTGGATGCGCAGTTGAAACTCGAAGGCATCTCCTTTGGTTCATACCTTGGTTCGTCCAAAGAAATGATCGACTGCGGAGTATCAGTTGGAATCACCTCCTCTATCGATGCCCTTGCCCAAGAGGTCTCTCAGTACGTTAACGAGGGATACCGCCGAATCAAGTTGAAGATTGAACCAGGCTGGGACATTGAGCCAGTCCGCGTGATCCGCGAGCTGTACCCAGATATTCCTCTGCAAGTGGACGCGAACCAGGCCTACTCGCGTGAGGATGCCGATCATTTAAAGCAACTAGATCCCTTCAATCTCCTGCTCATCGAGCAACCACTTGATGAACACGACGTTCTGGGACATGCAATGTTGGCCAAGGTCGTCCGGACGCCCATCTGCCTCGATGAATCGATTACGTCCCTTGAATCGGCGCGCGATGCACTGGCAATGAAGGCAACCACAATCATCAACATCAAGCCAGGTCGCGTCGGAGGATATCTGGAGTCAGTCAAGATCCACGACCTCTGCGTTGAAAATGACATTCCGGTCTGGTGCGGTGGAATGCTCGAAACCGGAATCGGTCGGGCCGCAAATATCGCTTTGGCCTCCCTTTCCGGATTCACCCTGCCAGGAGATACAAGTGCATCGTCGCGCTACTACCATCGCGATATCACCACACCTTTTGTTATGGAGAACGGGCAACTGCGAGTTCCCTCCGGTCCCGGAATCGGCGTTGAGATCGATCATGACTTCATCGACGAGATAACTACTTCGAGAAAATTGATTACGGCGCCATAGAGTGAATTCGCTCCTTCTCCTCAAACTTTTTCTCGCACCGATGCTTGTAGGTCTTGTTAGTTATATCCAAGGTCGCTGGGGAGATGGCATCGGCGGTCGGCTCATCGGTCTGCCTCTCACGACTGGTCCATTTATTTTCATCATCTACATCCAAGATGGCGCATTTTTTGCAGCCCGCGCCGCACACGGTGTTCTCGTGGGACAAGTTGCACTCATCGTTTTCTCCTGGGTCTACGCCGTCGCTGCGTTGAAAATGTCATGGGGCCGCGCGCTAGCAACCGGAACAATCGCCTGCTTGGCAACCGGTGCAGTGCTGACGAGTTTTGAGATACCTCTCTACGTCTTGCTCCCACTGCTGGTATTTGCCTGGCTACTCGCCAGCAAGTTCTGGCCGGCATATGTAGTCGAGCCGAAGATCACACAGATCCCCAGATGGGAGTTGCCTGCAAGGCTGCTGGTAACCGTTGTTCTCATCGTCACACTCACGGGTACTGCCTCGGTCCTTGGGCCTCGCGTGGCAGGAGCGCTATCTACCTATCCAGTCATCATTTCTGTGCTCGGAGCCTTCAGCCAGCGGCGGCACGGCCCCCACTCGAACGTAGCCACCCTCCATGGGCTCATGCAGTCGTTACCAATAACAATTGCAATCATGACTACGCTGGCTGTTGCCCTCTAACAACGCTGTTAAGGAAAGGACGAAAGTGCTGTCAACTCCGCTTTCAACTAATGAGGACATTGACCGACTTACAGATAAGACCATTGCATTGGTTTCAGATCTCCTGACGCAATCGGATAAGACGAGAACGCGTCACGATGAGGCAAATAGAAAAAGATTCGCAAGACTACTGAAAGACCCCTCTGCCGTCGCGCTGACGATGTCGTTAACTGACGAAGTCATGCGCATGAGTTCGATGCGCAACGCCGCCAAGACATTGCGGAGGACGGCTAAAACCGCAGGCGTGTCAGGGCTTGGAGTTTTCGACTTCGTCGGAATCAAAGCGGCAAGTGCCCTCTCATATGCTTTCCCCTCGCTGGTGATGAAGGCCGTCCACAGAAGAGTACGGATGGCAGCCAATGGAATTATTCTTCCCGCCGAAAAGAATCCGCTTGCAAAACATATCTCTCGTCGCACCGGTGAAGAAGCAAAACTCAATATCAACGTTCTTGGTGAAGCAGTTCTCGGAGAAGGAGAAGCCGCACAGAGACTCAACTCAGTCATCGAGATGATTCA
The DNA here is from genome assembly GCA_025355765.1 of Actinomycetes bacterium. Classification (GTDB taxonomy): domain Bacteria; phylum Actinomycetota; class Actinomycetes; order Nanopelagicales; family Nanopelagicaceae; genus QYPT01. The sequence continues at coordinate 9,574 of JANXZB010000103.1, read as the reverse complement.
GCGACCCGGAGTTAATTACGCTTCCGTGAAGATCTCATCGATTGCAAGCCAGCTGATCACGATCGACTACTTGGGCTCCATCGAACGCGTTGCCAATCACCTCCGCCTGCTCTACCGGCAATCACTCAAGTCCGGAACTTTCATCAACCTAGATATGGAGGAGTTCCGCGATCTCGAAATCACTGTCGCAGTTTTCAAGAAACTTCTCGATGAGCCCGAATTCGAATCCATGAACGCTGGAATAGTGCTGCAGGCCTACCTTCCCGAATCCCATGGAGAGTTCGCCGACCTTGTCTCATGGGCTAAAGCACGGCACGAGCGCTCTGGCGGCACCATCAAGATTCGCCTTGTTAAAGGGGCAAATCTTGCGATGGAGAAGGCAGAGGCCGAACTCCACGGCTGGATCCCAGCGCCCTATGAGAGCAAGTCGGATGTTGATGCCAGCTATGCCCGGCTCATCGATGTAGCCCTGAACCCTGCCCATGCCCACGCGGTGCGAATTGGCATAGCCAGCCACAACTTATTTCACCTTGCCTGGGCAATTGAGGTTGCCAAGATTCGCGGGGTCGAGAATCAGATCGACATCGAGATGTTGGAAGGCATGGCAAATGCAGAGGCTTTAGCCGTTGCCGGACAAACTGGTCGGGTACTGCTGTACACACCAGTTACGAGGCATGAGGATTTTCCAGCAGCCGTTGCCTATCTGGTTCGACGACTCGATGAGAACACATCTGAGGAGAATTACCTGCGGGCCTCATTCGAAATGGCCCTGAATAACGACAAGTTCAAAGAGCAACAGAGTCGATTCCTCATCTCCGTTGTCGAACGACACACGATCTCTACCGAGTCGCGACGTCACTCTCTGAAGCGCCACGACGCACAGAATGCATTCGATGACGGCAAGTTTGAAAACCAGAGCGATGCCGATACGACCAACCCAGTCTTCCGTGCACAACTCGAATCTGCCTTCGCGCGTCACTACGCAAGCAACGAGTTACGGATTCCATTGCAGATCATGGGTGAATTCCTCACCCGCGATGAAAGTGAAACGGGTACAGACCCAAGCGCCAATGGTGCGCCTTGGTACACGTACTCCATTGCCAGTCGAGAGGACATTGACTCAGCCGTATCCACTGCACGATCTCACGTGGATGACTGGGAGGGGCTTGGTCCGATAGAGCGCGGGCGAATTCTGGGAGCGGCCGCAACACTTATGGAGAACGAGCGCGCGGAAACGATCGCCATCATGTCGCGCGATGCCGGCAAGACTGTGGCCGAGGCCGATCCTGAAGTAAGCGAGGGAATTGACTTTGCGCGCTTCTATGCCCTCTCTTCGTACGAAAAATGCACTGACTCAAAACCACTCGGCGTCGTCCTTGTCGTGCCGCCGTGGAATTTCCCTTATGCCATACCTATGGGAGGTGTCTGTTCAGCCCTTGCGGCAGGAAATGCCGTCATCCTCAAACCAGCGCCTGAGACAGTGGCTACGGCCTGGCAGATTGTTCGCCAGCTCTGGGATGCTGGAGTTCCCCAACACATTCTGCAATTCGTTCCCACTCGCGATGACGATGACGGACTGCATTTAGTTACCCACTCTGGAATCGACGGGGTAATCCTCACCGGCTCATTCGACACCGCATCCATGTTCACCTCATGGAAGCCAGAGATCCGCCTGATGGCTGAGACCAGCGGAAAGAACGCCATCCTCATCTCGGCTGCTGCCGATATTGATAGCGCGGTCAAAGACCTCGTGCAGTCGGCTTTCGGCCACGCCGGTCAGAAATGCAGCGCTGCAAGTCTGGCAATTGTCGAGGAAAACATCTACAAGAATCCCTCTTTCTTGGACCAACTCAAAGATGCAGTGGAAAGCCTCAGCGTCGGTGCCGGAAGAAATTACTCCACAACCGTTGGACCGGTAATTCACCCGCCGACAGGTTCATTGCTTCGCGCCCTCACAACTCTGGATGATGGCGAGAGCTGGTTGGTCCAACCTAAACAATTGGATGCAACCGGACATCTCTGGTCACCAAGTGTGAAGTTAGGCGTGGCGCCCGGATCGTGGAGTCATCGCAACGAATGGTTTGGTCCCGTCCTTGGTGTGATGGTTGCACCTAACTTTGATGCGGCAATTGCTTGGCAGAACGCGGTTGATTTCGGGCTGACGGCGGGAGTTCATTCACTCGATGAGAAAGAGTGCGAGAAGTGGATCGCCCAAGTTGAAGCCGGCAATCTCTATGTGAACCGTGGAACAACAGGTGCTGTAGTAAACCGCCAACCATTCGGCGGATGGAAGCGCAGCAGCGTCGGCCCGACATCAAAGGCAGGCGGTGCAAACTACGTCAACAACCTGCGCGAATGGGAGCCACTTGAATCAATCGATGAAGGCGTTCAGAGTTCATCGAGGTGGTGGGCAAGCATCGGCAACGAGGCCATTGACGCTGCCGGCCTCGATGTAGAACGAAATTACCAGCGCTACGTGCCCTCTCGTCGTGGCATTGTCGTTCGCATTGACGGGTCGGAGGATCCAATGTTGATCAAGTACATCATATGGGTCGCCAAGGAGACAAAAAGCAAGATTGAATTCAGTGCCGACGAACCAATTCCCAATTGCCCCGATGCAATCATTGAATCTGAGGCGCAACTTGTTAACCGGATTTCTGCCAAGGACAAAGTGCGTTGGTTGGCGCTGGGGACTCCGCCAGTTCTTGAATTCCTGGCCAAGGGAATATCTGTCGACCGACGTTCGATTGCCCAACGAGGAGATGTTGAAATGCCGCGTTGGTTATTGGAACAGAGTGTTTCGATCACAAACCACCGATATGGAAATATTGGGGCAGGTCCACAGCCACATGTTCCCAACGGAGACTAAATACCTACTTCTTATGGGTGATCGCGTCCTGACCGGCTGCCTTGAGGTCTTTACGCAGTTCCGGTGGCAGTGCGAAAAGGAGTGATTCCTCAATTGCGTTGACGGTCTCGACATCGCCGTACCCACGCTTGGCCAACCAATCAAGAAGATCCTTTACCAAGATCTCCGGTACTGAAGCGCCACTTGTGACACCGATCGTCTCAACGCCCACTAGCCATTCATCCTTTACCTCGGCGGCAAAATCGATGAGGTAGGCAGCAGGTGTTCCATACTCTTTAGCAACTTCGACAAGCCGGACAGAGTTAGATGAATTTGTAGAGCCGACTACAAGTACTAAGTCTGCAAGAGGTGCTATCTGCTTGATAGCAACTTGGCGGTTCTGCGTCGCATAGCAAATGTCATCACTGGGTGGATCGATGATGTTTGGGAATCGCTCGCGCAATGCGGCAACCGTTGCCAGAGTCTCATCAACGCTCAACGTAGTTTGTGAAAGCCAAGCGACTTTATTCTCGTCCTTGACCTTGATGTCCTTGATGTGTTCGAGACCGTCCACGAGTTGTACTTTGCCCACTGCTTCCCCAGCCGTGCCTTCAACTTCTTCATGACCTTCGTGACCGATCAATAAAATTTCAATGTCCTCTGATGCAAAGCGCTTTGCCTCATAGTGCACTTTCGTCACCAAGGGACAGGTGGCATCGATGGTTCTTAGGTTTCGCTTAGCTGCATCCTCATGGACCTGAGGGGATACTCCGTGGGCTGAGAAGACGACGAATGCGCCCTCAGGAACCTCATCGGTTTCATCGACGAAGATGGCTCCGCGCGCTTCTAAGGTGGAGACGACATGCTTGTTATGGACAATCTGCTTTCGGACATAGACAGGTGCCCCATAGAGATCCAATGCCTTCTCAACGGTGATTACCGCCCGATCGACACCGGCGCAATATCCGCGCGGTGCAGCAAGCAAGACCTTCTTGGACATGGCATGAGTCTATTAGGATCCATACGTGCTCGAAACTTCAGCGGAATCTCCAGCTCCTGTACGGGTGATCTCTGAAAACATTAAGGATTACATCGATCGATTGGGCCCCATCTGGATCGAAGGGGAGATCTCAGAGATCAACGAGCGCACCGGTATGGCCTTCATACGCCTGCGAGATACCAGCGTAGATATGAGCCTTTCGGTGATGTGTCACCGCACAGTTCTTGCCCCTGTCACCCCGCTGCCGCAGAACGCACGGGTCGTCATCCATGCAAAAGTCTCCTTTTATACAAAGAACGGAACAATCTCACTTTCTGCCAAGGAAATTCGGCAGGTAGGAATTGGCGAACTGCTTGCCCGCCTTGAGCATCTCAAACAACTTCTCGCTTCTGAAGGATTGTTCGCCCTTGATCGCAAGAAATCGTTGCCCCTTCTTCCACGCCGAGTCGGGTTAATTTGCGGCCGCAACAGCGCAGCCGAGAAAGATGTTGTTGAAAATGCACGACGTCGCTGGCCAGCAGTTCAGTTTGAAATTCGCGAGGTCGCAGTACAAGGTGCTGCTGCAGTAATCGAGGTTTCCGCCGCACTTCGAGAATTGGAAGCCAACCCCGAAGTCGACGTCATCATCATCACCCGCGGAGGCGGATCCTTTGAGGATCTCCTTGCCTTCTCTGATGAGGGCTTGGTGCGCTTAGCCGCATCATGTGAAACCCCGATTGTCAGTGCCATCGGCCACGAGCAAGATGCACCCCTATTGGATCTTGTAGCAGATATCCGGGCATCGACTCCGACCGATGCGGCGAAGAGAGTGGTTCCAGATATTGAAGAAGAGTTGACCATAATCAATCAACTGCGCGACCGGGCAAATCGCAGGCTTTTGAATTTCTTAGATCTTGAGACATCTCGACTTACTGCGATGCGCGAGCGACCGGTTCTAAAAGATCCGACGGTTCTCATCACATCGCGTCAGGAGATCATCATAGGATTGCTCAATAGATCACAGCGGAGCACTTCGCATGTAGTCGATCTGGCTCGCGAAGAGTTGCTCCACATCTACGCCCGAGTGCGATCTTTGTCACCCCAATCAACATTGGACCGCGGCTACTCAGTAGTTCAACGCGGCGATGGCAGCATCGCCCGCGATCCGAAGGTTCTAACCCAAGGAGAGCGACTTCGAATCCGACTTGCCCTCGGAGAAATTGGGGCAGTTGTAGAGACGAGTTGAGAGTAGATTTACGCCCATGTCACCTGAGAAGAAATCTGAAAAACTCTCCTACGAAGCAGCCCGAGATGAATTAATGCAGGTTGTTAATAGCCTTGAAGCCGGCAGCGCCACACTTGAACAATCCCTGCAACTCTGGGAGCGCGGAGAGGAACTAGCCGGAATCTGCCAAGAGTGGCTAGACGGTGCGCGAGCAAAACTTGATTCGATAAGGCCAACATCATGAGTCCAACTTTCAACTACTCAGACCTTCTTCCCCTCGGTGAGGACACCACGAAGTACCGCTCCCTCGGCAGCGAAGGCGTCACGGTAGTTCAGCATGGCGATAAGAAATTCCTGCAGGTATCCCCCGAGGCGATCACGCGTCTGAGCGAAACCGCCTTTCACGACATCTCGCATTACTTGCGCAGGGCACACTTGCAGCAGCTGGCAAATATCTTGGATGATCCAGAGAGCTCTCCCAACGATCGCTTCGTTGCACTAGATCTTCTTAAGAACGCGAACATTTCGGCCGGCGGTGTTCTGCCCATGTGCCAAGACACAGGTACCGCTCTGGTCATGGCCAAGAAGGGCCAGCACGTCCTCACCGAGAGCAAAGACGAGTCCGCGATCTCCCAGGGCATTTATGACGCATATACCCGCTTGAATCTGCGCTATTCACAGATGGCGCCTATAAATATGTGGGATGAAAAGAACACCGGCAGCAACCTTCCCGCCCAAGTTGAAATCTATGCAGACTCAGACCACCCAGATGAATACTCATTCCTCTTCATCGCTAAGGGTGGCGGCAGCGCTAACAAGTCATTCCTCTATCAAGAGACAAAAGCAATTCTCAATCCTGCAAGCTTCATGCAATGGCTCGATGAGAAGTTGAGGTCTCTCGGCACATCAGCCTGCCCGCCTTACCATCTAGCCATCATCATCGGCGGAACAAGTGCGGAGTACACCGTTAAGACATCTAAGTTGGCCAGCACCCACTATCTGGATGCAATGCCGACCACAGGGGATGCCGAAACCGGCCACGGTTTCCGTGACCTTGAGATGGAAGAAGAAGTTCTAAAACTAACGCGCACGTTAGGTATCGGCGCACAGTTCGGCGGGAAGTATTTCTGCCACGACGTACGAGTCATTCGCCTTCCGCGTCACGGTGCCTCCTTGCCGATCGCGATCGCGGTCTCCTGTTCGGCTGACCGCCAGGCGAGAGCCAAAATCACTGCCGATGGCATCTTTTTAGAGGAATTAGAAAGGGAGCCGGCCCACTTCCTGCCAGATCCAACGACAGCGCACCTCATTGAAGGCGATGAGGATGTCGTCAAGATCGATCTCAATCAGGGAATGGACAACATTCGCAAAGAGTTAAGCAAGTACCCATTTAAGACGCGCGTTTCCTTGTCAGGAACTTTGGTCGTTGCGCGCGACTTGGCACATGCAAAGATCAAAGCCGACATGGATGCGGGCAAACCTATGCCTAGTTACCTGCGCGACTACCCCGTGTACTACGCAGGTCCTGCCAAGACTCCAAAGGGCTACGCATCAGGATCGTTCGGACCCACCACTGCAGGTCGCATGGATTCATACGTCGAGTACTTCCAGTCAAAGGGCGGTTCATTGGTCATGCTGGCAAAGGGCAACCGCTCCAAAGCTGTCACCGATGCATGCAAGACGCACGGTGGTTTCTATCTTGGTTCCATCGGCGGACCTGCTGCTCGACTGGCTCTAGATTGCATCAAGAAAGTTGAAGTTCTCGACTTTGCCGAACTGGGCATGGAGGCAGTCTGGAAGATAGATGTTGTTGATTTTCCAGCGTTTATCGTCATAGATAACAAGGGAAACGACTTCTATGCAGAGACTTCAAAACCATTGATGATTGGCAAGAACCCAAACCTCTAATGGGCACCTACGGTCCCAATCTAGTACTAGTACGAGCCTCGCCAATTTGAATAACTCAAGGCCTTACAAGGAGTTGAGTAACGAAGATCGATGTAGCGAAGTCCCCATCGAATCTGCGTGACCGGGTTTGTACGCCAATCTGCGGCAATAACGCTCATCTTGTCCGCGGGTAATGCTTGCGCAATTCCGTGTGCACCTGATGAGTAGTTATGTGCTTTGTAATTCCAATGACTCTCGTGCGACCACAACGTTTTCAAACATCCGAATTGACTTGCACCCCAGTGATAGTTGGTCGCCATGATGAGACGCGCAACTTTTTGTGCACCAGTGGTTGTTCGTGCCATTTCGATCTGTTGACTTTGCAGTGCAACCATCGCTAATTCATTTGACGAGACAAGAGCGCTCGTTTGCATCTGGCTGTACAGAGCCACCGATGCCATGGTGGGCGCCGGGGTTGGAGCCACCGACAAGTTGACCTCATCCGGAACTGAGATGTGAGAGGTCATCGGGAACTCAAGGCCGTAAGCACTGGGCTGGACGGCGGCTAGGACCAGAAGGACCACGACGCTGGCCCAGGCAGCCAGAGACTTGTTGACGAAACTGCGAAGGCGCGTGGAGGCGGAGGTGACCCATTGATCAATGGAACTCGACAAACTCAACGGCATCTCCTTTCACAGGTCGGGCCCCAACCCGATAGGAGCCCAAATGGGCTTCAAGGGGAGGGGGGAATGCATAAAGATTGGCAAGGCAGGCGCATATGCGCAAATCCATCCACGCTTGAGTCAGAAACTCCCAGAAATCTCATCCCTTGTGGAGAACTAAAAGGGCAGGTGGCACGCGGGAAAGTCCGATATGTCCGAAATGTGAGTGTGACCTACGTTGGGTGGACTTTAGGAGCCTCTAGGAAGGGAAGGGGCCTTCAAGAAGTTCGGTGACAAGGGCGGCAATCGGCGAACGCTCACTTCGGGTCAAGGTGACGTGGGCAAAAAGTGTGTGGCCCTTCAAAGTTTCGATCACCGCGGCGACTCCATCATGGCGCCCTACTCGCAAGTTGTCTCTCTGGGCAACATCGTGGGTCAAGATGACCCGAGAACCCTGGCCGATGCGCGAGAGGACCGTCAGAAGGACCCCGCGCTCCAAAGATTGGGCCTCGTCGACGATGACGTAGGAGTCATGGAGGGAGCGTCCACGAATATGAGTCAGCGGCAGAACCTCAATGAGGCCGCGATCGAGAATTTCATCGATGACTGGCTGGCTCACGAGCGCACCGAGGGTGTCAAAGACCGCCTGCGCCCACGGCGACATCTTCTCGCCTTCACTTCCCGGCAGAAATCCGAGCTCTTGCCCACCGACTGGATAGAGAGGGCGGAAGACGACAACCTTTTTATGTTGGCGTCGCTCCATCACTGCTTCAAGCCCGGCACACAGTGCTAGAGCGCTCTTGCCAGTTCCGGCTCGGCCTCCCATGGAGACGATTCCGATCTCTGGATCTAGAAGAAGATCGAGGGCGACGCGTTGCTCGGCGCTTCGACCGTGCAGACCGAAGGCGCTCCTATCCCCCCGCACCAACTGAAGTTGTTTGTCGGCTGTGACTCTGGCAAGGGCACTTCCCTTTTCAGAATGAAGGACGACGCCGGTGTGACAAGGAAGGGTCTGTGCGACTTCGTGCTCGGCGCGATCGGATGCATAAAGTTCATCTATAAGAGTTGCCCCAACATCGAGTTCGACCATTCCGGACCAGCCACTGGAGGATGCCAATTCGGCCAGATACTCCTGGGCCTCGACTCCAACCGAGGATGCCTTCACCCGCAGAGGCAGGTCCTTACTAACAAGTACGACGTCTCGACCATCGGCCATGAGGTTGCGGGCAATGGCAAGGATCCGAGAATCGTTGCTGCCATCTCGCAAGAAGCCTTGCGGAAGCGAAGAAAGATCCGAGTGGTTGAGTTCTACCGACAACGTGCCGCCTTCGGGAGTGATCCGAAGCGGTTGGTCGAGCCGTCCGTGGGTGACCCGCAGATCATCGAGAGCGCGCAGGGCAGCTCGGGCGAAGAAGCCGAGTTCCGGGTGGTCGCGCTTGGTCTCAAGTTCACCTATGACAACAATCGGAATGATCACTTCGTGCTCTGCAAAGCGAGTGAGGGCGCCGGGATCTGCCAGCAAAACGCTGGTATCGAGAACGAATGTCTTTTTACCTGCAGGAGAAGTCAATCCAGCTCTCGCATTCTGTGTAATTGTGCTCGTAGGGATCGGACTAGAAAACGGTAGAACTTTCGAAGCGTCCGATGTAAGCGACACGCTCAACGACACTTAGATTTAACCTGTTACTCGTCTTAAATCTTCTAGACGGCCTCGAATTTCCTTGCCGACGCCGTGGCCAAGATTTATGATGACAGACCGAAAGATGAGGAGAGGTAGATGTCATTTTCGAATATTCACTGGGTTGCTGTACTTGTGAGCGGCCTGGTCGGAATCGCAAGCGGTGCCATCTGGTTTGGCCCCAAAACGTTCTACCCAGCCTGGTCGAAGGCGATGGGTAAAGCCGAAGATCGCAATCCCGCGGAGAACACGAATATGGGCGTCACCTTTGGTTCCACCTTCGTCGCCCAATTCG
>JANXZB010000077.1 GCA_025355765.1 Actinomycetes bacterium | reverse complement strand
AATATCTATGGAGCGCACGCATAATGCCAAAACGTGGACCGCTCTCTGGACCGTTTACATTCTTTGGGGTTCAACTTACTTCGCTATAGCAATCGCGATTAGATCAATGCCGTCCTTGCTGGCGATGGGTTTTCGTTTTATACAAGCTTGTCTGATCCTTGGGTTGTTCCTATTGATACGCAAGGGTACGAAACCGTTCCGTATCCCCCGCAAGGAAATACTGAGTGCAGGCATGTTTGGTGCCATGAGACTCGGCATTGGCTTAGGTGCCACATCACTTGCCGAACACACCGTTCCCAGCGGCGTTGCTGCTCTTATCTACAGTTGCCTGCCCCTTTGGATCTCGTTATTTCGCGCAATTACCGGTGACCGACCTGCTGCACTCTCATGGTTTGGAATTGCAATTGGTTTTGTCGGCGTCGCGATTCTCCTCAAGCCCGGTCAGGTGACCGCGGTCGCACATTCGAACTCAAGCAGACTCTGGTTCTGGATGGCGGTGATTCTCTTTGGAAATTTCGCTTGGGCACTGGCCACTTTCCTGGCTCCAAAATTCCCCACGCCTAAGAACACTTTCATTTCGACGTTCTATGAAATGCTATTTGCAGGCATCATCTTGAGCATCGTTGGATTGTTAGCAGGTGAGAAACTCTCGACTTTCGCTGATGCCACCGCTACTGGTTGGCTTGCACTTCTGTACCTGAGCATCTTCGGCTCCATCGTCGGATACAGCGCCTATGTCTGGCTCGTTGCCAATGCGCCGGTGAGTTTGACCGCCACCTACGCGTATGTGAATCCCGTTGTCGCCGTCTTCCTCGGTGTCGTATTCATCCACGAAAAGTTTCACATCACCGAATTACTCGGTGGAATTGTTGTCGTCCTAGGCGTAATGCTCGTTGTTAGTGTCGAAGGAAAACGAAAACAAACTTCTCCGGTACGACCTCTGGAAAACTTGTAACCAAGAGCAATCTCTGCCTATTTCAGAGAACTCCCAACTGCCTTCGTCTGCCACAGGTTCAACACCTGTTTTGTGATGGATTGAAGAAGGCTCTCAGTAGATCCTGGGACTGCACGAGACACACAGGAGGGCAGGAGATTGCATGTCCACGTCGTGATTGACGCGCTGAACACTGCTGCACCCGAAGGAGTTGTGAACCACACAGTCTCCGCTATCGGGAGCTTGTCGAACTTAGAGATTTCTTCTTCCGTTGATGGCAAGGTATCTCGAAAATCCAGCTTGCCGGTAAAAAGCACATGGACGTTGGGAGGTTGCGCAGCGCCCTTAACGGTGGCGTTAATTTCACTATCTCCGGACACTCCTTCAATGGCCGACTTGGCGGGGATTTTAAGCCATTGTGGAATATCAACTGCATGGAGATTTCCATACACATGGACACCGGACGTACGCGTTCCGGTAAGAAGGTTCGGCGGGGTGTTCACGTGTGGATCTTGGAACTCCACGGTCACTGCCCTGTTGGAAGTAACCGGGTCCTCTGTTGTCTTGCGATAGACGATCACACGTCGAAACTCACCTGTGGGCGAAGCAGCAACGCGCGTCTGCCAGTATGCATTGTTGGCACCGAGAAAGGCCAGGTTTATCCCCTGATTTCTATCTGCAGCAATGGTGTCGAACATTCGGCGGGTGAAATATTCAGCATGTCCGCTGAAAACTATGCCGCTGTAACGATTTGAAATTGACGGCCACTGATGCAGATCCGTGTCGGCAATCTGATCGGTATTGATGCCCTCCTTTTCAAGAAACTGGACAAGGGTGATTCCGTCGCGATCTAAATGCAATGCGCCACTTCCTTCGATGGGTCGGTCCATTGAAACAATGCGGCTTCTCTCAAGCCGCCGTCCGACGATGCTCCCCCCAGGACCCAAATAGAGAGAACGCCCTCCGTAGGTGTTGTATGCGGCCCAAGTCAGAGTTGAATGAACAAGAACTAATTTGGAACTAGCCAGTGGGGCCCGGACGACTAGTGGCGCCACCGACTCAATAACACCTCGAGGGGATACGGAGGCGATTAAATAAAATCCAGGTGTCCAGCCCTTTCCAACTGTGAATGACATCGTGGTTTTCCAATTCGTCTCGACCATACGTTCGGCGTTCTTCACAATGGGCGTCTTCTGCATTTTCAATTTGATTGCCTTGGATTTCCAGACAATTCGAGCGCCTGAGCCTCCGTACCAGCCAATCCGTAGCGCCTCAAAGGTCCGCTTTCCCGCTGGCGCCTCGCTAATCAAATGCGAGGAGGCATGAATTCCAACGATCTGACCGCAAGAAACCGACGTCTTGTCCAACCACAGGACACTTCCTCGAGGGCTTGCGATATCAAAATTGTGCCAACTCTTCATTGTCATCTTGACGCCAGGTTTTAGATTTTCCGTCTTGACCCAATCCCCGGCGGGCACGGAACACGTCGAATTCGAATACGGGCTTAAATCTGAAGGCAGTGTTGTGTTGAGAGATTGAGCGAAAGTTTCAAGGGTGCTCTTCTTTATGTCAGCATGTTTGGCCAAGGGAGCAATCTTCGTCGGTTGGCGTTCTTGTAAATCCGAATAGAACGAGATGCTAAGACCTGCGCCTAAAGCGATAAGGACGACGGCCACAACGGCAAAGGTGGTCGCTTTGGGATGGGTGCGAATTTCTTTCCACTTAACCATGATCAATAGTGTAAATCCCCTAAGTCGTGCGAAGAGTGTGGGCTTGCTCTCTAAACGTTAAACCTGAATTCGACTACGTCGCCATCGTGCATGACGTACTCCTTGCCTTCCATGCGAACTTTGCCCTTCGCCTTTGCTTCAGCCATCGACCCGCAGGCCACAAGATCATCAAAGGAAACAATTTCGGCCTTGATGAAACCCTTCTGGAAATCAGTGTGAATAACACCGGCCGCCATTGGCGCGGTGTCGCCAATGTGAATTGTCCACGCGCGCGTCTCTTTGGGACCAGCGGTCAGATATGTCTGGAGGCCGAGGGTGCGAAAGCCCACATGCGCCAGCGTTGCAAGACCCGGTTCAGTCAGACCGATTGAGTTGAGAAGCTCGAGTGCATCCTCATCGCTGAGTTCGGCCAATTCTGCTTCAGTCTTGGCATCTAGGAAGATTGCCTCTGATGGAGCAACAAGGGCGGCCAGACTTTTGCGAAGTTCGAAATCGTTGAGTTCAGCTGCGTCAACATTGAATACATAGAGAAATGGCTTGGCGGTGAGAAGGTGCAATTCGGCGAGCGCCTCGAGATCAACGTCGCTGCCTGAAAGCGGCTTGCCCGCATTGAGAACAACTTCTGCTTGCTTCACCGCATCAAGGACGTGCTGGCGGTCCTTGTTCATGCGAGCTTCTTTTTCGATCCGGTTCATCGCCTTGGAGATCGTCTGCAGATCTGCCAGGGCCAATTCGGTGTTGATGATCTCCATGTCACTGGCTGGATCAACCCGGCCCTCAACGTGGATGACATCGCTGTCGTTAAAAACTCTGATGACCTGACAGATCGCATCGGTCTCGCGGATGTTGGCCAGGAACTGGTTGCCAAGGCCGGCGCCCTCAGAGGCGCCTTTCACAATTCCGGCGATATCCACGAAGGAGACGACCGCAGGCAAGATCTTCTGGGATCCGAAGATCACAGCGAGTTTGGGAAGGCGGTCATCGGGCACCCCAACCACGCCCACATTGGGCTCGATCGTGGCGAAGGGATAGTTGGCCGCAAGGACGTTGTTCTTGGTCAGGGCGTTAAAAAGGGTGGACTTACCCACATTGGGCATTCCGACAATTCCGATTGAGAGGCTCACGAGGAGTAGAGCCTACGCGTCTTCGTCGGTGGTTCCTGCCACGATAGGCCCATGAGCAACGGGCTGGGCATATCGTTGGGTATTTTGGGCTTGATCCTCGGCGCAATTATTGGCTTTCTCTTAACCCGAGGGCGGGCCACTTTGGCGCAAACCCAACTCGAATCAGCCAAGGGCTCGATTGCTGCCCTCGAAAAGCAGATCCTCACCATGCAAGGTGCGCAGACCGAGACCACAAGGTTGGCCACAGAACTTCAAGCTATGAAGAAGTCGGTTGAGTCGCTCTCGGTTCAAGCCAGAGAGGCCGAGCTAAGTCGGGTCACGGCCGAACAGAAGATTCGCAACGACCTCACCAACATGGCAACGACTAATAAGTCCCTGCTTGAAGAGACTTCCAAAATCGCCGGTGCCCTTTCCAGCTCGCAAACTCGCGGAAAATTCGGCGAGGCCCAACTCGAGCAACTCCTTGAGAGCGCCGGTCTCATTGAAGGCGTGCATTTCACCCGACAGAAATCTATGGGCGGCGGTGACGACAAAGTCGGAATCCCCGACATCACAATTTCCTTCCCAGGTTCCAGCGTCCTCTTTATTGACTCGAAATTTCCTTTTGAACGATTTCTCGACGCTTTCGACACAGATGATCTAGCCCTGCGCGAAACCTTGATTGAGCAGCACGCCAAGGATCTCCTCAAGCATGTCGATGCCCTTGCCAAGCGTGGCTATGCCGATCGAGATGACTCGGCGAGTTTCGTTGTGCTCTTTGCCCCATTCGAATCCATCCTCACCGAGGCGTTGCGCGTTGATCCCCACTTGCTCGACAAGGCATTTAGAAAGAGCGTCACCATTGCCACTCCGACAACCATGATGTCTCTTCTTGCCACGGTGGGTTACGTCTTTAGTCGTAACCG
>JANXZB010000059.1 GCA_025355765.1 Actinomycetes bacterium | reverse complement strand
CCACCTGAGAGGTCGATCAATGCCTGCATGTTGACTGAGAAGAAGACAGCCTTGCGGATATTGAGGCAGTCCATGTGGCCAGCAGAGACGTTCATCGCTGCATAGCGAACATAAGGGTCAAAGACGTTAAGTCTCTGGCTAGCCTTTGATGAATCGGCAAAGTAGGCACGCAGGTTGGTTGGCTGGAGTGCATCTAGGTCAACCGTGTTGGGAATGCTGTTATCCAACATGATCTGGTCTGCCACATCCTGTGAAAGACCAAAGCGAACCACGATGTCATCTGGGTAAGGAGTGCGTACCATGTCGCTGGACTGCTTCCAAGCGGTGTTGCGAACCAGGTGCAGCTCATCGCCTGCTTTGTAGGCGGCAATCTTGTAAGGACCATCGGAGTATGGGCGAAGGTCGTACTTGTCGCCGGTGTCCTTGGACTTCTTTACAGGAGATGCTGCTGGATAGGTAAGGGCGTAGTTGAAGTCCGCAAAGGAGCGGTTCAAGTTGAAGGTGATGGTATTGCCCTTGCAAGTAACTGACTTGTCATAGAGAGCTTGACCAGTCTTCTTGTAAGGACCCTTGTATACCGAGCTGCCATCGGCGGCTAGAGGGATCTTCAAGGCGCCGACTAGGTACTGAGGACCGTCGGTGATGACATCGGTGGCAAACGCGCGAGATACGCCGTATTTGACGTCCGCGCAGGTAACCGGTGTCTTGTCTTCCCAGGTGATTCCACTTCGCAGGGTGAATTGCCAGGTCTTAGCACTGTTGCTTGGAACACCGGTGTTTGTTGCGAGATCCGGAATGAGGGAGGAACCGGCTGACCCAGCGACTGGCTTATACGAAACCAAGTTGCGGTAGAGATATGAGTTGAAGAACGCAATATCTTGGCCCGTGTAGTTTCGGGACGGATCCATGTGATTGAACTGCTGATTGTGCGTAATAAAATACAAAGTTCCACCCTTTTGCACACTGGCGGCACTTGCACTATTTGCCATTCCAACTAACGCGCCAGCAGCCATTAATGCAGTAGCTGCGGTCGTAGCTATAAGGCGACGGCTTAAATGGCGTTTTGCCATTTTTGAACCGGACATATGTCCTCCTCGTAGATAGTTCATTCCATTTCGCGGCCGCGAATTGGTCTTTTACTGTAACTCTGCAAAGCTCGCGATCTACTTCGCAGTGATATATACCCGCCATTACTTTCCGTATTCCTACGGAAACCTTTATTTTTTCCCGTGAACATCATGAGGGCGCCGCCTTGGGATCAAGTGCATCTCTAATTGCATCCCCTAAAAGATTCAGAGCCAGAACCATGACAACCAAATAAATCGACGGGATCAACAGGTATGCGGGGTCAGAGCGCCAATAACCAACTGCGTCCGATAGGACCAAACCAAATGAGGATCCCGGCGCTTGAACGCCGACGCCGAGGAACGAGAAAGTGGCTTCCGCCGCTAAGTATCCCGGCAGTGAAAGAGAGAGGAAGACGATTGCGCTGGGCCAAAGATTCGGCAACAGTTCTTTGGTGATGATCCGAAAACTTGAGGCACCGAGCGCCTGAGCAGCCATGACAAAATCTCGCTCGCGCATACTGAAGGCTTGGGACCTTATGAGACGGGCGAAACCCATCCAGCCGAAAAAGACGAAGAAAACGATAAGAACAAGAACCCGAGCTCCGTTGTCTCTTGCGATCCCCCAACCTTCAATTCGCTGAGTCATCGGAAGACTGAGGGCAATAATCATGAAAGTGGAAGGAAAGGAAAGAAGAAAGTCCGAGAAGCGTCCCACGATTGCATCGACTTTCCCACGGAAGTAACCGGTGGAAATACCGATCAACATCCCTAGGCCAATTGAGGCAACACTTGTAATAAACGCGACTGTGAAAGAAAGTCTGGACCCATAAAGCATCAATGTAAGAAGATCACGTCCCGCCCCTGGCTCAACGCCCAGCGGATGTGTAAGACTCATTCCCCCGTTTGCACCAATCGGCATCGCAAAATCATTGAGTGCATTTGGATACGTGGCCTGGTTTTTAAGCCCTAAAAGGGAGGTGAGAACAGGCGCCAAGAATGCGCACGCAACGAAAAAGATTGCAACAATCGCAGAAACAACTCCGACTCTGTTCCGTTTGAATCGCTTCCATGCAATCTGGCGCTGAGTGCGCTGGATAATCGGTACATCAACTAGAACTTCCTCGACGGCCTCTAGTTGCGACACTGAGGTGCTCCATTCTGCGCGCGCCTACTGCCACTCCCCGATGAGTGGACACGATTAAGTACTGAACGGTAGCCAAAATCCCAATAAATGGAAACCCTATTCGTACCATTTGAGGCTTTTGGGACCATGCGAGCCAATATTAGGGGAGGAAGTGTTGCAATTCGGTAACGATCTTGTCACGATTCTTGACAATTGCTGAAAAACAGAGAATTGGTTGCTAGCACTCGTTTCCCCGCCTTTTTACCCTGATCCACGTTTGGCTAAGCCAAAAATCTATCTATCTTGTCGAGTATTTCCACGCGGTGATTTACCATCAATGAAATATGCCCATTTTCTGGTACAAATTTCAACTCTGAAGTGGGAATCTTCGATGCCAGCCAATATGAGTGTGAATGCGGAACCATAAAGTCATCATCGCCTTGCCATACCTGCACAGGAATATTGATTTCATTCAAATCAAAACCCCATTCTTGAACGAAGGCCAGATCATCATCGATCCAACCATCAAATCCGCGCGAGAGCGCGCGGCGCATCCCTGCCGCCATTTCTTCAGCAAAATCGCCCAATAGAACTTCTTTATCCGCCTTGCCGACTAATCCGGCTAATGCGCTACGCAGTTCGGGGCCCGTTACTTTTTGCATTTCAAGGGCATTGGCGTTCATCCAATTGCGCAGCGGTTCTTCACCCTGCAAGGCGACCCCGATTTCATCGATGTTTTCAGGTCCCATCCCGTTCAGGAAATCCAAATCCGGCTGGTCATATTTGCCCACGCCAGCCAATGTAATTACGCCACCGCAACGTTTATCAAGACTCATCGCAAGGGCGTGCGGACCGCCACCTGACCAGCCCACCGAAACGAACCTCTTGATCTCAAAGTGACCAAGCATCTGTGAAAGATCACTCACGACATCTACTACTTTGCGCGCGGCATGCCGGTCGCTCTGCCCGTATCCAGGTCGGCTCGCAGCAATCGCCCGTATCGAACGGCCCGAGAATTCCCTAACCCATTCACTCCACGAAGTCGAGTTGCCGGGAGTGCCATGGTGAAAAAGCACCGCAGATTCGGACTTGTGATGGTTGTCCAACAGATCAAGGATGCGACCGTCGCGAAGCTGGAATTCACTCATGTTGCACTTTAACGGAGGCGCTTCGCCTTTAGCGATAGGTGGTTCAATACCGAGGTGGAAAAGAATGGCTTCTCCTTCGAGATTTCTCATGCGGGGCGCGGGCTTGCCCGAGCTGGCGTCATCACAACCCCGCATGGGGTGATCCAGACTCCTTGCTTCATTCCGGTCGGAACAAAGGCGACCGTGAAATCGGTCCTACCAGAGACCATGAAAAGCCTTGGTTCTCAAGCACTTCTAGCCAATGCCTATCACCTCTATCTGCAGCCGGGAGCTGACCTCATTGATGAAGCCGGTGGTCTTAGCACTTTCATGAACTGGCCTGGCCCAACGGTGACTGACAGTGGCGGGTTCCAAGTGCTCTCTTTAGGAGTTGGGTTCAAGAAAGTGCTAGCAATGGACGCAACCACCTTCCGGGCCGATGACGTGGTCGCGCACAAGAAAGACCGACTGGCGCACGTTGATGATGAAGGTGTCACCTTCAAATCCCACATAGACGGCTCGATGCATCGCTTCACCCCAGAGATTTCCATGCAAGTGCAGCACCAGATAGGTGCCGACATCATTTTTGCCTTCGACGAATGCACCACTCTTCATAACACCCGCAAATACCAAGAAGGAGCCATCGAGCGAACTTCGGCCTGGGCAATTCGATGTCTTGACGAACATAAAAAGCTAACTGACACTCGAAAAGAGAAACCATACCAAGCACTCTTTGGGGTTATACAAGGTGCGCAATACGAGGATTTGCGACGTGCCGCGGCAAAAGATTTGGGAAGCATGTCCTCGTCGGGAATCTCCTTTGACGGCTTTGGGATCGGTGGAGCACTGGATAAAGATTCACTCGGGAGGATTGTTTCGTGGGTCAACCAAGAACTTCCCGAAGACAAACCCAAGCACTTACTCGGAATCGGCGCACCCGAGGACCTCTTTACCGGAATCGAAAATGGAATCGATACCTTCGACTGTGTCACGCCATCTAGAATCGCACGCACGAGTTCGGTCTACACATTTGAAGGACGATTCAATATTTCTAACGCCCCATATCGACGCGCATTCAAGCCCATTGACGCGAATTGTGATTGCTACACCTGCGCAAATTACTCCCGAGCTTACGTGCACCACTTATTTCGCGCCAAGGAAATTCTGGCCGCCACCCTTGCAACAATTCACAATGAGCGATTCATTTTGCGGCTGGTAGACCAAATTCGCCAAGCCATCATCGACGGCACATACGGGGATATGAAAGCCGATTTCTTGAGCCGATACTCAATTCGAAGGCCCGGGGCTCACTAATTCAACGTGGATTAAGGTCAAGTCCAACTGGGTTCCAGCCCCCGGGCACCAAGTCAAGTGCCTCGTCAGGACCCCAACTATGAGTGAAATACGGGTGCAATTTGGATGGGTTCTTCAAGACTGGATCTAGTACCTGCCACGACTGCAGCACTGCGTCGATGCGGGTGAACCTGAAGTGATCCCCCTGCAATGCTGCATCAAGGAGGCGCTCGTATGCCTCTTTGCGTTCTCCCAGGGCGGCGGCAAATTCAACGGTTAAGTCCACTGGATACGTCACTAAATGAGCACCAGGTGCCTTGGCTTGCAACGACATGTCCACGCCGTCTCGGGCACCAAGACGAAAGCGCACG
>JANXZB010000034.1 GCA_025355765.1 Actinomycetes bacterium | reverse complement strand
GGTGACACCGGATGGAACCATGACCCACACAACCCGCGGCGTCAGAAGCTTGCTTGCAAAGTCGGCATAATCGGCTGAGGCTGTGGCACCCTCACCAGCTAGTTCGGCCACTGCAGCTGGGGAGATGTCATAAACGACAGTAGTGATGCCGTGTCTTTGCAGTCTCCGCACGATATTGGCGCCCATCTTGCCTAGCCCCACCATGCCAAAATTTAGCTTTGCAGTCCCCGACATCTAATTCTCCGCTCCAGTTATGTATAAATCCTACTCACTTGCCAGCGCAGCTAGATCTGCGAATAGAAGGGTCTCGACCCTGCCATGAACGTGGGACGCGGGAACAGATCCATCCCTAGCAATGATTTTTTCGATGGCATCATGCTTTTCACCGCCACTCACTATGAACCACACAGACTCCGAATCATTGATCTTCGGCATCGAAAAAGAGACTCTCTCTCGGGGTGGCTTGGGAGATTCCAATACCTCGATTGCACCTCTTTTGTCAGTCTCGTCCCATTGCCCTGGAAACAACGAGGCCACGTGTCCATCTTCACCCAGGCCTAACAATGAAAGATCCATCTCAATTCCGAAAAGATCGGCACTGTATCTCCTGGCTGCAACCTCCACCGCAATATTTGAATCCGACGAGGAAACTTGATGGATGTGGATCGGAGAATCTTCACTTATCGCCATCAGCACGGGACGCGCGTTCCGCTCTTCACTCAACTCTGGAACAAACCGCTCATCCCCCCACCAGAGGTGTAGACCAGCGAATTCTTCAGGCTCTTCATTCCAATGTGCAACAAGTAATTCAGAGATCAGAATCCCCAGTGAGCCGCCGGTAAGTGCCAGATGAAATGTCCCAGATGTATCCAACCCATGCCTGATTCTTGAAATGACCAAATCTACAACTGTGACTGCAAGTTCGCTCTTGGTTGCGCATATTCTAATGTCAGGTGCCTGCAGGGAAATCATGATTACTTTCCGTCAAACTTCTCTAAAAACTCATCTTTCGACATTTCGTAAATACTCTCGGGGCCATCCTCTTCATCGATCTGCTCCCCTTGATAATGAAAACCAAAAGACTCTATAACCCGAATCGATGGGGAATTTTCCACGCTCACTGTGTACCGAAGGACCTTGACCTCGGGATAAGTGAGAGCCCAGCGCCACATCCCAAGGAGGGCTTCTTTAGCAAAACCCATATTGCGAAAGGACTCCTGAATTCCCAACCCAATCTCAATCATTCCCACACTATCTGGGGCGCCGTGAAAACTCGTGCTACCGATTATTTCACCAGTAGATCTCAGAACAATCCAACGGACAAACCAACGATTGAGGCTCGGGTCGACCCTGACTTGAGGAACTCTCCAAGCCAATGGTCCGCTGTCATCCATCAGCTGGCGGTGCGAGTTCGAATACGGCTTTCCTTCATATATCGATAGGTTTTCAGGTTCTTCAAAGAGAGTAATGAGGTCTTCGGCGCATATATGGTGCAGGTCGAGTCGCGGGGTGCTAATCATTTCCTGCTCAAGAAGCCATTGAATCACGGTGAAACAATAACTCAGCCCGACATGTTCGCGGGTCGATTTTGTTGAACGGCAGCGCTATGGTTTTGCTCTTATGAGTGCAGCGAACGCTTCAGTCCGCGTCATTCTGGCGCTCACCTCTGATACGGGTCTTTTGAACCTCAAAGGAATACCAAATCTGATTCGGGCTTTTAAGGCTCTCGCATCGGTTTTTCCTTCGCAGAGGATCATCGTGGCGGTAACTTCGAAGGATTCGAACACTGCAAAGGAGTTGCTGGAGGCAGAAAAAGCCGGCTTTGAACTCGTAATAACGGAAACGTTCGAACCTGCAGTTCTGGCGCAAGTACTTGAAAGCCATCTTGGACAGGCGCAGGCCGTTCTCATTCATGATGCCTCTCGACCTATGACAGGCAAGGCGCAGTTCGACGCAGTCCTTGCAGCATTCAATGATGAAATTGATGCAGTGCGACCAGCGATGGCCTTCTCCGAAACTCTTAAGATCCTGGATGCGAACTCAATCATAAAGAGAACCCTTGATCGCTCTTCCGTCCGTCGCATCTCGACCCCCGAGCTGATTCGAGTTTCAGCCATTGACTTCGCAGAATCAGATGGCGGATGGTTTCTCCCATTGAAGAAGTACGCACGCACGTTGCACTTGGAGGGACATCCCGAGGGTTTGAGAATTAATACAGTGGAAGATTGCGACCTCATGGAGTTGAACAGAGACTAGATCTGTTCACTCGATCTTTGCGCGATTATTTCCTCGGCCAAGACCAGATCATGCGGATAAGTGATCTTGATGTTAGTAACCTCGCCTGGCACGGCCAGACTCTCGATGTTCGGGAAATATTGCTCCATACAGGCGGCCGTGTCTGTGCCAGTGAATCCATTCTCTTCGGCTCGGACGTAAGCCGCCAGAACTTCTTTGGCTCGAAAAGCCTGCGGTGTCTGCACCCGCGCGATGCGATCGGCAGTGACAATATCTATTTCAAATGGATCTACATCAATGGCAGGCAAAGCGCCACCGTGGCTTTCTGCAGCCATGGCAACTTCATTAAATAAGTGAGCGCTAGCCAGTGGGCGCGCTCCGTCATGGATCAGTACGATGTCGATATCGCCGATCTCAATGTCGGGAGCGAGATGTTTAAGCGCATTGAACTCAGATTCGTGGCGGGTCCGACCACCATTAACGAGTTCAACGGAAATTTGAGGAATTTCTCGGGCAAGAACCTCAATAGCCTCGTCGGTATCAACAGGGTCGATCACCAAGACGACGCGACACCCTGGGAAGCTATTCGTCGCATTGAGCAGGGAATGAGAAATAATCCGGAGCCCATGGAGTGGAAGCCAGACCTTATTTGTACTGTGTCCGAATCGAGATCCGCTGCCTGCAGCGAGAACCACCACAGCGATGCGCATCATGCGTAAGTGAGCCCCAACTTGTCCTGTTCTCGGCGCAACTTCACTATCAAACTGAACTCGTTAATTTCCACTTGATCATAGGAAATCAAATCGCCAACTTTGATCGGCTTTTGAACGATCGCACCCTCGATCAAACCGATCGGCACAAGATTGTCTCGCTTGGCATCCTTGGCAATATCGGCGTAACCGCGCACCGTGTAGCCACCGATGCCGTCAATTGTGTCTCCAGGATTTAAATCCTTCTTGGCCATAGTGCAAACCTCTGCCATCAGGCTCGGTGCAAAGAGTGATGCTTCGCGATCAAGTACAACGCGGGCGATCGAAAGGGGCGCCTCGATGGACGCCAAGTGAAATGGACGATACAGGGCGAAGTACGGACCAGGACCCATCGCGAGGTAACTCATCTCATGGTTGATGTACGGCGCATCCGAACGAACGATCACAAATACACCTGGAGCGACATCGCCCATGCAGTAATCAACTACACCTGGCCGATCCAAAATTCCTCCGTCAGATTGAAGGGCAAAGACATCAGTAAGCGTCTTAATGGTCGCATTAGGTCCGTACATCCCGCGTTTTGATAATTCCAAACCGGTGGCATTGGCAAGGGCGACCATCTCGGTCATCGTTTTAGAGCCGTCCGTGAATGAGCAGAGCATCTTGGGATTCATGCCTCTTGAGGTTGCGCGATCGCGAACCGTATCTGGCGTGCTAAGCGGTTCGAAGGGATTGTTCTTCCCTTTGCCGGCTGCAACAATTTCAAACTGGAGATCTCGTGCAAAGTCAACGAGCACTTTCGCCTCGATTGGTTCATCGCCGTGACATACGGTGTAAACGGCGCCGCGACTGACAGCGACGTTGTGAAGTAATGGACCGATGGTCACATCCATTTCGACGTTGAGCACGGCAACATCTTTCCTAGCCTGCAAACACGAATACGTAACTTGCGCTCCAACATCTGGAATTCCGGTTGCTTCAACAACGATGTCATATGGCAATTCGGCGATGAACTCCGTGGTGGTTGTCCCCGTAGCCTTGCCGGCCGAGATCGCATCCGAGAGCACCTTAAAGTTGGTGCTGATTACGACGTCTTTAATGCCGATATCGTTAAAAAGACTTCGAATTCGGTCGGAGTCAACGTCAACGACAAGTGCAAGAGATAGCCCTGGCATTCGAAAAATCTGGTACCCGAAACCTCGCCCCATCTGGCCCGCACCAACGAGCGCGACTCGAACATCTCGCCCTAATGTCTTGGCATGATCTTGCAACCGCTGGGAGTAGGCCATCGGGCAAATCTAGTCGAAAAGCCATTTTGAGCGCGAAAATGAGGGCAGATCCTCACAGAGAATCCACCGAATAAAGGACTTTAGCGCGTCGCGGAGCGGGTGTAGATTTACCTTGTTGGGAATCCTCATCTGTTGCACACCACCTTTTCCCCACATCAGCACGGTTCGAACCATGAAGAACTTGCAGTAACAGACGAGGGTTCCGACGGTTTGGTCCTGCCGAGCTATCAACTCGCGAACCGCCCAGACGCGCTTTGAACACGCGCCCAGGCTGGCAGGAGTTCGAAGCCAAAATGGCGCACTTTTGATACACAACAGAATCGAAATGGCATGAAAAAATCAAAGAAAGTCAAGGTATTTATAGCGGTCGCATTACTGCCTCTGCTTGCCATCTTCATTAATCCGGCTTCATCCAATGCCGCGTCGCCTGTTATCACACCGGGAACGACCACCACATTTGGTGTCCTAGGCGCAACGACTATCACCAATACGGGTGCGACCGTTATCAACGGAACCGCCGGCGGAGATATCGGTTTGGCTCCTGGTACCTCGTTTACCGGTAACACGACTGTCACCGCCTCCGGTGTTCAGCACATCGCGGACACCGCAGCAACCACAGCGCAAACAGATCTAGTCACCGCGTTCAACGACATCAGCGCGCCAACTCCAACGGTTCTGGCCTCCGATGAGCTGGCCTCCCACACAATCACACCTGGCACCTACTCGACTGGTTCGGGTGCTATCGCAAACTCGGGTGCACTCACCCTTGATGCTCAAGGTGATGCCAATGCGGTATTTATTTTCCAAGCCTCGACAACGTTGATAACTTCAGCGGGTAGCACGATGACCCTCGTCAACGGTGCACAGGCTTGTCATGTGTATTGGAAAGTCGGAAGTTCTGCCACTCTTGGCTCGAATTCCACCTTTGTTGGACACATATATGCCCTAACGTCGATCACGGCAAATACCGGTGCAGCTGTGACAGGACAATTGTTGGCTCGCAATGGCGCTGTAAATCTCAACGCCAACACAATCACCAACACTGCGTGTGTAACTGCTACACCTACGCCAACACCGACGCCAACGGCAACGGCCACAGTGACACCTACACCTACGCCAACAGTGACGCCAGTTGCCCCTGCAACATTAAATGTTGTTAAGCATGTTGTTAACACTTACGGCGGAACTGCTGTTGCCTCAGACTTCATGATTCATGTAACGCACAATGGAAGCGAAGTTGCAGGAAGTCCTGCGGTCGGAGCTGACGGCGCGGGACATGCATACAGCTTGGCACCAGGTACCTACTTGGTCAGCGAAACTCATGTAGATGGCTATTACGGAACGTTCGCAAACACCGATCCCGCGCTAGGCGGTTCCATAACCGCTGACGGCTTAATCACTCTGGTATCCGGCCAGACGGCGACGATCGTACGCACGAACTACGAAGTAGCACCTGCATACGTTCCTACGCCAGGTCCAAGTGCTCTACCGGCACCTGCTACTCCTCCTACTCCGGTAACTGAAACTGGCGGAAAGCTTCCTAAGACAGGCTCACCTTGGTACAACCTACTGGCACTTGCCGGTGGATTGATCCTGCTCGGTGGAGTCGGTTTCGGAACAAAGAAAGCACTTAGGTAACTAAGTCCTTATGAAAAAGCGCTCATTCTTAACGACAGCATCGACACTTCTACTAATCGCCGGTGTTTCGGTGGGCGCTTATTCAATAACACAGATCAAGGAGATGAACGCCTACTCTGGTAGCAATGCACAATCTCAACAAGTGCTACCAGAGTTGGCGCCATCTGCTCTTCACTCAAACACCAACGTTCAACCTCAAGAGATTTACAATCAAGTCGATATCAGTCGGGGCTCCTATCTTGGCAAGATTACGATTCCTGCTTTGAAG
The DNA here is from genome assembly GCA_025355765.1 of Actinomycetes bacterium. Lineage (GTDB taxonomy): Bacteria > Actinomycetota > Actinomycetes > Nanopelagicales > Nanopelagicaceae > QYPT01. The sequence goes on along the minus strand of JANXZB010000034.1, from coordinate 349 downwards.
CAGACATTGCCGATCTACCAAGGAACCGAAGATGCCCAACTCAAGATGGGAATCGGGCATTACGAAAATAGCGTCCTTCCCGGAGTTGCCGACAATTCAGTCCTCTCTGGACATAGAGACTCCGTCTTCTCTCAACTCGGAAAGTTGAAAGTAGGAGAATTATTGACGGTTGAAACTGTGGCTGGAAAGTTCACCTACAAGATTTCTGGTTTTAGAATCGTCGGAGCCAATGACCGCACAGTGATCGTGCCTACGAAGACCGCGGTACTTACATTGACGACGTGTTACCCGTTCCACTACATCGGCTCTGCCCCAAAGAGATTCATTGTCAGCGCTGATTTAGTAACTC
>JANXZB010000030.1 GCA_025355765.1 Actinomycetes bacterium | reverse complement strand
TTGATATCAGGAATGCGTGCAACGAAAGATCCAACTCCCAAACCATTGGTAATGAAAGTAAGCGTTACCGCCAGTTTGGCTCGTTTCAATTAGAGCTTATTGAGAAAGTCTGGATTGTCATCAGGTGGAAGCATGCGACGTGTTCCGCCGCCGAAGTTGTATCCCCCTGCGCGAACGGGACGACCTGCGATCCAGTAGCCGATAGATCCAAGGAAACCGATCAAAATAATTATAAGAAGCCAACCCCATTTTGGGAGATTGCGAATTTGTGCTTGGTCGGTGCCAGCACAATCAACGAGCGTGTAGATCGTGAAGATAATCGGGAGAAGTATCAGGAGGAAGCGCATGCTAGAAGTGTAACCCTTGATTATGAGACGAGGATTGCCGTCGCTAACAGGGCAGCAAAGAGGAGCTGGAGTTGTCCGGTTTTGGCGATCATGGGGATTAACGCTGCGCTCTCCTTCTCAGCCTTTACTTCACGTGCCAGCTTGAGCGAGAACGGAAGGGCTGCGAGCGTGATGAGCGCCCATGGCGTCACAAAGAGCGCGGCGACGTGGGCAATAAGAAGGAGAAGTGCGAAGAAGTTGCGACTTCCATTTTCACCTAAATGAACTGCCAGCGTGTGCTTGCCCACAAGTGCGTCTTTTGCACGATCGCGGATATTGTTGATTGCAAGGATCGCACACGACAAGGCGCCGATGGGAATGGCAGCGGCCAGACTTCTCAAAGTTAGAGTCTGCGTTTGCACGTAGTACGTGCCCATTGTTGCGACCAGCCCGAAGAATACAAATACAGAAATCTCTCCGAATCCCTTATAGCCATACGGAGTCTTGCCACCTGTATAAGTCCAAGCGGCGATGATCGCGGCAGCCCCTACAAGTAGAAGCCACCACGAACTCATTGCGGCTAGTGCGATCCCGGCTACACCGGCAATCGAAAAAGCAATGAGCGCTGCTTTCTTCACGGCCGCTGGCGTTGCCAGGCCGCTAGCCACAATTCGAACAGGACCCACGCGATCTGAATCAGTGCCGCGAATTCCATCGGAGTAGTCGTTGGAATAGTTCACGCCAATCTGCAATGACAGACTGACTATTAGTGCAAGTGCCGCTCGACCGAGAATTGCATGGGTGCCGGCCAGGGCGCTACCAACAATGACTGGCGCAACGGCTGCTGCGAGAGTGCGAGGTCGCCCTCCCTTAACCCATGTATCAAGTGTGGTCATCTGGTCAAACCTTTCGCTCAAGGGCCGCTTGCGCAAGTGCTTTGTGATCTACCTTGCCGACTCCGATCATTGGCAACTCGGAAAGTATAAGGAAACCTTTCGGTTTTGCTACTACCCCGAGGCTCTCTTCCAAGTGAGAACTTATTTCGTGCGTGGATATCGAGTGCTCACCAGAGATCGCGACATGAAGGGCGTTGCCCCATTCGGCGTCAGGCACGGCGAAGGCGGCAAATTCGTTCTCTGGGAATTTTTGGCTGAGTGCGCTTTCGACGACGCTGAGTGAAACTTTCTCGCCTCCGCTGATGATGATGTCATCTGTTCTTCCGATGACCGAGAGTTTTCCATCAATGAATTCACCAAAATCACTGGTTTCAAACCATCCGTCTTCAAAGGAATTCGTCCAGGCTTGCTCGTCGTTGAGGTAGCAGTAAGCAATTATCGGACCTTTGAGTTTTATCGCACCGTCATCGGTCTTGACTTCAACGCCCGCAATTGGAGTTCCGTCGTACACGCAACCACCGCACGTCTCGGTCATCCCGTAAGTGGTCACGATCTTGATTCCGGCATCCTTGGCCGATAGCGCGATTGCCTCTGGCAAAGCCGCTCCACCAACTAGAACTGCCTGACAACTCTTGAGATGAGCAAGCAATTGCCTATCTCCATTTAGTGCACGAAAAAGCTGGGTGGGCACAATCGCCGTGAAATCAGCTTTTGGAAATTCTTCCGTATTGCGCAGATCAATCGGAGTGGTTCCCAACTCGAGAGATCTCACTAGGACATTGATTCCGGCTACATGGGTCAAGGGGAGAAGAAGCGACCAAACCTGCCCGAACTTTGCCTCAAGAAAATCGTTAGAGGCTTTGGCCGATGCCAGGATGGCTTTGGCGCTGATTCCGACTTCTTTGGAGCCTCCGCTTGATCCGCTCGTTGCAACGACGAGGGCAACGGGGCCAGGAACCTGACTCTGACTCATTTTTTCAAAGCAAAGAGCCGGGCCGGTGCCAACCATCGCCGCGGCCAGATTGACCATCACTTCTGGGATGGGGCTCTGCGCGAGGGTGAGGAGGGTTCTTTGTGACGAGTTTTCCATTGCCCACGTAGGCTAGCGCCCGTAACCGTGTAGGAGGAAATGTGAGCAAGCCAATCAAGCGTGAGTTCGGAAGCCGAGAAATTCCAGCCTGGGTGGTTGGTTCAGGCGGTGAAGAGTTCCTAGATGTCATCTACGAAGTGGCCGATGGAATGGCGAAGATAGCAATCAACCGCCCTTCCGTACGAAATGCTTTTCGCCCGCAGACGATTATCGAACTGCAACAGGCGTTCTCTCTGGCTCGAGATGATGAAGAAGTCGGTGTCATTATTTTGACCGGTGCTGGAACAGAGGCGTTCTGTTCTGGTGGAGACATACAAGTACGGGGCGATGATGGCTATTTAGGCGATGACAAGTTGGCGAAAAAGGGAATCGGTCGCCTCAATGTTCTGGATCTGCAGATACAGATCCGCCGAACGCCTAAACCAGTTATCGCGATGGTTGCAGGCTGGGCAGTTGGCGGTGGGCATGTCTTGCACGTGGTCTGCGATCTCACAATCGCGGCAGATAACGCAAAGTTCGGGCAAACGGGTCCGATGGTTGGTTCATTCGACGGTGGTTACGGTGCAGGTCTGCTTGCAGCACATGTCGGGCAGAAGAAAGCGCGCGAGATTTGGTTCCTCACGCGCCATTACAGTGCTCAAGAAGCACTTGATATGGGGCTGATAAATACAGTGGTTCCCGTTGATGAACTTGAAGCAGAGACCGTCTCGTGGGCACGGGAGATGCTGCGCCAATCGCCGATGGCGTTGCGATTATTGAAGGCAAGTTTGAACGCTGCAGATGATGGGCTGGCTGGAGTTCAGCAACTCGCAGGTGATGCGACATTGCTCTTCTACATGACAGAGGAAGGCCAAGAAGGCCGCGATGCTTACAAGGAGAAACGCCCACCGGAATTTGGAAAGTTTCCAAGGCGTCCATAAATGTTGGACTCAATCCTTGAATCTCTCAAGGTAGTCGCACTGCCTACCAAGACCGATTTTCGTTCCGTGAAGGTGCGAGAAGTGGCCTTAATTGAAGGACCCAAAGGTTGGGGAGAGTTCTCTCCATTTGTCGAGTACGACCCGAATGAATGCGTTCCATGGTTGGTGAGCGCCGTTGAAGCGGCAACAACTTTGCCTCCTGAGATGCTGCGCACCAAGATCGAAGTCAATGCGACCATGCCCGCGATCAACGGCAGAGAGAACATTGCTGAAGTTCTCTCTTGGTTTCCTGGCTGCCGCACCGTAAAGATCAAGGTGGGCGCTGATATACGTGAAGATTTGGCCCGCATTGTCACGGTTTCCGAGCTGGCGCCGTCAGCCAAGATGCGCATCGACGTCAATGGTTCCTGGAACGTCGGCAAAGCCATACAGGCGCTCTATGCCATCCATGACATCTGCGAACTCGAATACGTCGAGCAGCCGTGCGGGTCAATTGACGAATTGCGAGAACTTAAACGACGAGTTGGCTTCCCGATCTTGATCGCGGGCGATGAGGTCGTGCGAAAGGCAGTCGATCCGATGAACGTCGATCTTCGTGACGCGATTGATGTGCTGTTGCTTAAGGTTGCACCTCTTGGTGGAATCAAGAGGTCGATGGAGATCGCCGACCATCATGGCAAACCCGTCGTGGTCTCGAGCGCGCTGGACTCCGCAGTTGGAATTTCCTACGGTCTACGCCTTGCTGCCGCACTTCCCGAAATGAACTACGCGTGCGGCTTAGGAACTGGGCAACTCTTGAGCGCTGACGTTGCAACGTTGCCGATCATCGGGGGAATGATGTCGGTGGAATCAGTTGTGCCAGACCTGAGGCAAATGGAAAAGTATTCAATTTCACCAGATCGAATAGATTGGTGGCGCGCTAGAGTGAGCGAGACTTGGAATGTTGGCGCCAAGGATTGGGTTTTGCGAGAAGGGTGGGCTTGGTGAATACATCAACTCAACTTGCTCGAAATATCGTTAGGCAATTGATTGAAAACGGCGTCGCCGATGTTGTACTTTCTCCCGGATCTCGCAACGCGCCCCTGTCTATTGCTTTGTTTGCTGCTGAACAAAAAGGGTTGATCAAGTTGCACGTGCGCATTGACGAACGGACGGGCGGTTACTTTGCTTTAGGAATTGCCAAGGCATCAGCTAGACCGGTTGCTGTTGTTTGTACCAGCGGCACCGCCGCTGCTAATTATCATCCAGCCGTTTTGGAGGCCCATCACTCTCAAGTGCCCCTTTTGGTGATTACAGCTGACCGACCCGAAAGATTGCGCCAGAGCGGTGCCAACCAGACGACCCTGCAGGCAAAAATATTTGGTGAAGCAACCCCATTTGCCCTTGATATTTCTGATCCCGACTACAACCTCGTCGAAGCCTTTGAAGCATTGCTCAATGGCCCCATCCACCTCAATGTTCAATTTGACGAGCCCTTACTTCCCGATGACGAGGATGATTGGTTGAGGGACGTGACCCGCGGCGATGCTGCCAAGCCAGCACGGCCAAAGCTGCGCAATTTGATGATCACAGAATCTCGTGGGGTTGTCGTTGTCGGCCACGATAGAGGCGGCCTTGGAGTGAAGGAGATTTCAGACTTTGCGAAAAGCATTGATTGGCCCCTTGTTAGCGAAGACCCTCTCTCTTTTCCTACTTCAGTGCCATACGCATCTTTGTTCCTGACCTCCTTGAAAATCCGTCAGGCGCTGAAGCCAGAGGTTGTCATCGTGATCGGGCGGACGACTCTGTCGCGTTCAATGAATGCACTTATTAAGTCTGCCAAGCGCGAGATTGCCATTGATCCGCGAATTGCGATGATCGATATCAATCGAAATGCCGATCAGATATTTCTGGCGATCCCCAGTGTGACCAGAAACAACGAACTAGATGATGCATGGTCTTCGTTGTGGACTTCATATGCCGATGAAACGTCGAAATTGGTGGAAGTTCTTCCAGATTGGTCTGAGGCGTCGATCGCGCGCACTGTTGCCAGGCTGCTGCCTGATGAATCCACGCTCTTCGTCTCGTCCTCCAGACCGATTAGGGATTTGGAAGGCTTTGCCGCCTCGCGGGGCAATGTCGAGACATTTGCCAATCGTGGCTTAGCCGGGATTGATGGCAATATTTCCACTGCCTTAGGCATCGCATCCCAGCGTTCCTCAACTTTTGCAATCTTGGGGGATCTTTCCTTCCTTCACGACGTAACAGGACTCATTGGTGCTGGCGATATTAATTTGCGTCTGATCGTCATAAATAATGATGGTGGTGGGATCTTCTCCACACTTCCGCAGCACAACGCGACTGGATTTGAGAAGTTATTTGGCACTCCACACGGACTCGATCCCGCACTTATAGCGGCATCGATGGGAGTACCTTCCACGACGATCACCAGCATCGATGAATTGCAGCGCGAAATACTTGAGCCGATTATTGGTTTATCGGTGGTTGCCGCGAACGTTCCATCTCGAGAAGAAAATGCTCGAATGCTTCTCGATCTATACCAAGGGATCGAAACTATCTAGCTGGAACTTCCCAGCGCATGAAGCATGGGCGCGAATTTTGCCTGACTCTCGGCAAGTTCACGTTGCGGATTAGAACCTGCAACAATTCCGCAACCGGCAAAGAGTCTGATCTGGTTCTCCGATATTTGACCGCACCTAAGCGCAATTCCTAATTCGCCATCTCCGCGAGCATCAATCCATCCAACAGGTCCTGCGTATCGCCCGCGGGCCATGCCTTCAAGATCTGAAATCACCTTTGCAGCTTTTTCAGTTGGCGTACCGCAAACGGCAGCAGAGGGATGGAGTTTCTCCAGAATAGAAAAAGTGTCTACATGCGTCGGGACTTCCGAAATAGCTCCGGTGACATCTGTTGCAAGGTGCATGACATTGGCAAGGTGAAGCACGAAAGGAGAATCAGGAACGTTGGTTGATGAGCAGAAAGGTGCGAGGGATTCTGCAACAGATCGAACCGCATACATGTGCTCTTCAAGATCTTTGGAGGAGCGTGCAAGAGAGGCGGCGAGCGCCAAGTCCTTCTCGTCATCTCCGGTCTTGCTGATTGTTCCTGCGAGAACTCGCGACGTGACCATCGCGCGGTTTAGGCGAAGAAGTAACTCTGGGGTTGCACCGACCAGGCCAGCGATCGAGAAGCACCAGGTGGACGGGTATTCCGCGGCCAAATTCCGCAATATAGAGCGCGGATCAATAGCTTTATCGGCAGTGCCGTTCAGGTCTCGCGCAAGCACGACCTTGTCGATTGTTTTGGATTGGATCGCGTGAATCGCTACTGCGACGCGCTCTTCCCATTGATCTGACGTCAATGATCCGTTGCGCCAGGTGTAACTGGGTATATCCAAGCTCTCAACCTCATCAAGTAAATGAGGTTGTGGCATCTCACCAAACCAGGTGATCCAAGATTCATCCGCACGCTTTCCCACGATGACCTTGGGAATGACAAGCACTGACTCTTCTTCGGGTGAAAAAGAAAATGATGTGAAAAGGATCGGCCCAGTTCCGGTGATATGCACCGAGTCGGTTACGGCCATCTTTTTAAGTTGCTCGTGCCACCATGTTCGTGCGTCACGGAAGCGGTTGGGTCCTGTGACGGTCGTAGTTGCATGCACACCCCAACCAACTAATCCGTCGCCACCGCGCACCCATGAGAGTGGACTCGCATCGGGGAGCACTTCCAAAAGTGGGAGATGCTCGCCAAGGCGCGCGGTTGTTACAGAAGTTAGTTGAGGCACGACAAAAGTGTTATCGCTGAACGAAACGCCACACGAGGGGAAGGGATGTACCCGCGATCGCGATCTTCAGTGCTTCACCGATTAGGAACGGTGTGAATCCAGCTGCAAAAGTCCAGGCCCAACTTTGATGGGTGAAGGAGTGCAACCAATAAAGGCCGAATGAGAAGATGACGACGTCGCCGAGCAACATTGTCGGAATAGCCGAAAGGAGTCTCTGATCCCAGCGACGACCTGCGAGGGCACCGACTAGAAGAGAGGCAAAAAGCATTCCGACGAGGTAGCCACCAGTGGCGCCAGTTAGGTGGGCAAAGCCGTGTTCACCCTTTGCAAATACAGGGGCACCGGCAAATCCGACCAGCAAATAGGTCACAAAGGTGATTGCGCCCAATTGCGACCCGTAACTTGCGCCAATCAGAAGGACGCCCAAGGTCTGACCTGTGACTGGGACAGGTGAGCCTGGAATAGGTAGGGCAATCTGTGCGAGGCCGGCAATAAACAAGGTTCCAAAAGTGACAAGTAGGGCTTTGGAATACGTTGTCGCGCGGGGGAATACAGCGCTCCGAAGAATGGCAGTAGTGGACATTGCTGCTCCTTATATTCTCATCTCAGGTTTTGATTTGTGGGGTGAGCCTATCCTGCAGGAGAATGAACCCATGTCACGCGCCAATCTCGATAAAGATCCAGATGAAGTCGCGGCAATGTTTGATGGGGTAGCCAAGCGCTACGACCTAGTAAATGACCTCCTCAGTTTGGGACGGACCAAGGCCTGGCGCAAGGCCGCCACAGCCATCATCGCCCCAAAGCCTGGGATGAAGATCCTCGACCTAGCTGCAGGAACGGGCTCCTCCAGCGAGCCACTGGCAGCGGCGGGGGCAGAGGTCATTCCAGCCGATTTCTCCGACGGGATGCTGGCAGCTGGCCGAAAAGCCCGTCCGCACCTGCCTTTTACCAAGGCTGACGCTTTGAATCTGCCCTTTGAGGCCAATACCTTTGATGTGGTGACGATTTCCTTTGGCCTGCGAAACACTGCCGATATCGACAAGGCCCTTGCCCAAATGCTCAAAGTGACCAAACCAGGGGGCCAACTCGTCGTTGTGGAGTTCTCCCACCCGGTCTGGCGTCCGTTTCGTACCATTTATAGCAATTACCTGATGCGCCTTCTCCCCTTTATCGCCCGAATTTCCTCCAGCAACCCCGATGCCTACGTCTACCTGGCCCAGTCCATCCGGGCCTGGCCGGACCAGGGCGCGCTCGCGGCGAGGATCACCGCAGCTGGTTGGTCCAATGTTGGTTGGACAAATCTCACCGGTGGGGTTGTCGCAGTTCACAGAGCAGTGAAGGCTTAAGAGGTATAGCCATGACCGCTACGAGCCTAGGATTTCCTACATTATGAATGCAACTTCTAACCCATACATTCCGATCTTTGTTATCGGCGCAATTGGCTTCGGTTTTGCTGCTTTCTCGGTTCTGATTACTTCATTCACTGGGCCCAAGAGATACAACCGCGCAAAGTCAGAAGCCTATGAATGTGGAATCGAACCAAGTCCGCAAGCTGCAGAGGGTGGTCGTTTCCCCGTCAAATACTTCTTAACTGCAATGCTCTTTATTATTTTTGATATTGAAATTGTTTTTCTCTATCCATGGGCTGTAACTTTCGACAAGTTGGGTTTGTTTGGTTTGGTTGAAATGGGAATCTTTATTACCACAGTTTTTGTCGCATATGCGTATGTGTGGCGCCGCGGCGGACTGGAGTGGGATTAATCGTGGGTCTTGAAGAGAAGTTACCTAGCGGATTCTTACTCACCAGCGTTGAAAAACTTGCGGGATATATGCGCAAGAGTTCGCTATGGCCTGCAACCTTTGGTTTAGCTTGTTGCGCGATCGAAATGATGGCAGCAGGTGCGGGTCGTTACGACCTGGCACGCTTTGGAATGGAAGTCTTCCGCGCCTCCCCACGTCAGGCAGATCTCATGATCGTGGCCGGTCGCGTATCTAACAAGATGGCGCCGGTTTTGCGTCAGATCTACGATCAAATGGCCGCGCCAAAGTGGGTCATCGCCATGGGTGCCTGCGCATCATCTGGCGGAATGTTCAACAACTACGCGATCGTGCAAGGTGTCGACCATGTGGTTCCCGTAGATATTTATCTGCCTGGCTGCCCTCCTAGGCCAGAGATGTTGATGGATGCAATCTTGAAATTGCACGAGCAAATCAGCAACGAGAAACTTGGCTCAAACCGCCAGCAGATCATTCAAGAGGTTGAAGCCGCAGCCATGGCAGCCAAGCCAACCCATCAGCTGAAGGGGTTGCTCGCGTGACCAAAGAGAAAGATTTAGCAATAGGACATGGATTATTTGGCACCTCAGACACTGGCGACACATCCGGATTCGGTGGCCTAGTTCGTATACCGGCTCATCCCGGCTCAACCGAGCGTCCATATGGCGGCTACTTCGACGATGTTGCCGACGATCTTGAGCGTGCATATCCAGATTTTGCTGATGCAATTGAACGGGTTGTGGTTGATAGAGGAGAACTAACTCTTCACGTGAAGCGTGAGAAGTTGACCGAAGTCGCTTTGGTTCTCCGCGATAAATTGCGGTTCGAAATGTGTCTTGGGGTCAGTGGCGTTCACTATCCGAATGAGACGGGGCGCGAACTCCATGCGGTCTATCCGCTGCTCTCAATGACAAAGAATCAGCGGATTCGCCTTGAAGTTTCGATTCCGGAGTCAGATCCGCATCTGCCATCACTCGTTGAGGTCTGGGCAGGAAACAACTGGAATGAACGAGAAGCATTCGACATGTTCGGAATTATTTTTGACGGTCACCCAGGTCTCACACGCATCTTGATGCCAGATGACTGGCGGGGACATCCTCAGAGAAAAGATTATCCACTCGGTGGAATTCCAGTTGAGTACAAAGGCGCAACTGTGCCACCTCCAAACGAGCGCAGGTCATACCGATGAGCCAGAGTTCTGATCAAGTAACCGATCCATATGCATCCTCCCGCGAGACGACTGAAGGAAAAGTCTTCTCAGTCACCGGAGGAGATTGGGATTCATTAGTCACCGAGATCGGCGCGACGAAGGAAGAACGTGTCGTCGTCAACATGGGACCACAACACCCGTCAACGCACGGCGTCCTTCGTCTGGTACTCGAACTTGAAGGCGAGACCATCACGGAACTGCGTGCCGGCATCGGATATCTCCACACGGGCATCGAGAAGAACGCCGAATATCGAAATTGGACGCAAGGCGTCACTTTCGTAACCCGCATGGACTACCTGGCTCCTCTCTTTAACGAGACTGCCTACTGCCTGGGCGTGGAGAAACTTCTTGGCATCACCAACGATGTTCCCGAGAAAGCCACCGTAATCCGTGTCATGATGATGGAGTTCAACCGAATCGCATCTCACATGGTTGCCCTCGGAACCGGTGCCCTAGAACTCGGTGCGCTTTCACCGATGATCTTCTGCTTCCGTGAACGCGAGAAGTGCCTAGATATCTTCGAAATGATCTCCGGACTTCGCATGAATATGGCCTATGTGCGCCCCGGTGGAGTCGCGCAAGATCTGCCACCGAATGCAATCTCGAAGATCCGCGAAACCGTCAGGGAATTACGCCGCGATTTCAAGGACAACGACAGCATCCTTATCGGCAATTCAATTTGGATGGGTCGCACAGCGGGTGTCGGTTATCTAGACCTTGCAGGGTGCACGACCCTTGGAATCACCGGCCCAGTACTTCGATCCACCGGTATGCCTTGGGATCTTCGCAAGGTGCAGCCCTACTGCGGTTATGAGAATTACGAATTTGATGTGGTCACTGCCGATACTTGCGATGTGTACGGCCGCTTCCTCATTCGCATGAACGAATTGGAACAGTCACTTCGCATCATCGAGCAGTGCGCAGACAAGTTGGAGAAACTCGAAGGCGCACCCGTGATGGTCGCCGACAAGAAGATCGCCTGGCCTTCACAACTTGCTCTCGGTGGCGACGGGCTTGGAAACTCACTCGATCACATTCGCGAGATCATGGGCTCGTCCATGGAATCCCTCATCCATCACTTCAAATTGGTAACTGAAGGTTTCCGGGTTCCCGCCGGACAGGTCTACACAGCGGTTGAGTCTCCGCGTGGCGAACTCGGGGTTCACCTCGTGTCCGATGGCGGAACTCGTCCTTACCGGCTCCACTTTCGAGAGCCGTCCTTTAACAACTTGCAATCAACTTCTGCGATGTGCGAAGGCAGTTTGATCGCCGACGTCGTTGCAGCAGTTGCCTCTATTGATCCTGTGATGGGCGGTGTTGATCGCTAATGGCGTTTACTGATCAAAATATCGAAGTGATGGATTCCATCATCAAACGCTATCCGCGCTCTCGCTCGGCGATCATGCCCCTCCTGCATTACGTGCAATCGCTCGAGGGCTATGTAACAAACGAGGGAATCGAACTCATCGCAAAGAAACTTGAACTCGCAACCGCCGAAGTCTCTGCCGTTTCCACTTTTTACACCCAGTACAAACGCAAGTCAGTGGGCGAGTACCACGTCGGAGTCTGCACGAATACTCTCTGCGCAGTGATGGGCGGGGATGCGATATTTGCCGGGCTCAAGGATCATCTCGGCGTGGAAAATGACGGCGTCACCGCAGATGGAAAGGTTTCCCTCGAGCACATCGAGTGCAATGCGGCCTGCGATTACGCCCCCGTGGTTATGGCCAACTGGGAGTTCTACGACAACCAGACAGTTCAGTCAGCTAAAGATCTCGTTGATGCGATGCGCGCAGGAAATCCACCTGCTCCAACTCGCGGTCCAAATACTCTGCCCACCTGGAAAGAGAATTCGGCAGTTCTTGCTGGTCTCAATGATGGTCGGGCAAACGAGGGAACCCAAGCAGGGGAGCCTTCACTGCTCGGATTGAGACTTTCCAAAGAAGGCAAGGGTGCCAAGGCATGACCACACTGACCCCCGTTCTCTCGGCGCATTGGGATGAGAAAGATTCATTCACGATGGCCGGCTACAAGCGTCACGACGGGTATAAGGCCGCCGAGAAGGCCCTCAAAATGGAACCGGATGCGGTTATCCAACTTGTGAAGGATTCGGGTTTGCGCGGACGCGGTGGCGCCGGCTTCCCAACAGGAATGAAGTGGGGATTTATTCCGCAGGGCGATAACAAGGATCACTACCTTGTTGTTAATGCCGACGAGTCAGAGCCGGGCACATGCAAAGACATGCCACTTCTCCTTGCCAACCCACACGTATTGATCGAGGGCATGATCATTGCCTCGTATGCCATTCGTGCGAAGTACGCCTTTGTCTATGTCCGCGGAGAAGTCACCCATGTGGTGCGTCGCGTGCAGCAGGCAATTGAAGATGCCTATAAGGCTGGATACCTCGGAAAGAATATTTTCGGCAGCGGGGTAGATCTGGAACTAGTTCTACACGTTGGAGCCGGCGCCTATATCTGTGGCGAAGAAACCGCGCTGCTTGATTCACTAGAGGGATTCCGTGGACAACCTCGTCTACGCCCGCCGTTTCCAGCAATCGCTGGACTTTACGCGCGTCCTACGGTTGTAAATAACGTCGAGTCAATCTCTTCCGTTCCTTCAATTATCAACAACGGCGCTGAATGGTTCTCGGCAATGGGCACTGAAAAGAGTAAGGGAATGACCATTTATTCCCTCTCTGGCCATGTGACCAACCCCGGCCAGATTGAAGCACCACTTGGGATCACTTTGCGCGAATTGCTCGACCTTGCTGGTGGCGTTCGTGCTGGCCATGAATTGAAATTCTGGACTCCGGGCGGTTCTTCGACCCCGATCTTCACTGCTGCTCAGCTTGATACGCCATTGGATTACGAGGGCGTTGCGGCGGCCGGATCCATGCTCGGCACCAAGGCCCTTCAAATCTTTGATGAAACCACGTGTGTTGTCCGCGCAGTCTTGCGATGGTCTGAGTTCTACAAGCATGAATCGTGCGGTAAGTGCACGCCATGTCGAGAAGGAACGTATTGGTTGGTGCAGATCCTGCGTGATCTCGAGAACGGTAAAGGAAGCGAAGCCGACTTGGACAAACTATTAGACCTTTGCGACAACATTTTGGGCCGTGCCTTCTGTGCTCTTGGCGATGGCGCAACAAGTCCGATTACCTCATCGATCAAGCATTTCCGCGATGAGTACATCGCCCACTTCACGAATGGCGGATGTCCCTTTGATCCTCATGCGTCAACACTTTTTGCAAGTGCTAAGGCTGGTGCTTGATTGTGACTACGCAAGAGCAGGCCGCACCAGTGGTTGAAATGATCACCCTCGTCATTGACGGATTCGAAGTAAGTGTCCCTAAGGGCACCCTTGTCATCCGTGCAGCAGAGAAGTTGGGAATTCAGATTCCGCGTTTCTGCGATCACCCTTTGCTAGATCCAGTCGGCGCATGTCGCCAATGTTTGGTGGATGTGGAAATTAACGGTCGCGCATTTCCCAAGCCACAAGCTTCATGCACGATTCCCGTTGAGCCAGGAATGATTGTCAAGACTCAACTGACTTCACCCGTTGCCGACAAAGCACAAAAAGGCAACATGGAGTTTCTACTGATCAACCACCCATTGGACTGCCCAGTTTGCGATAAGGGCGGAGAATGTCCGCTCCAGAACCAAGCGATGAGCAATGGCCGCGGCGAGACTCGCTTTGAGGGCAAAAAACGCACATTCGAAAAGCCGATCAACATATCTTCGCAGGTACTCCTTGATCGCGAGCGGTGCATTCTCTGCGCACGTTGCACTCGCTTCTCAGACCAGATTGCCGCCGATCCGTTCATCACTTTGAACGAACGTGGCGCACTTCAGCAAGTAGGTATCTACGAGAAGCAACCATTTGAATCGTATTTTTCTGGAAATACCGTGCAGATTTGCCCAGTTGGCGCACTGACCGGCGCTTCCTACCGATTCCGTGCGCGTCCTTTTGATCTTGTCTCAACTCCATCGGCTTGCGAACACTGCGCGTCGGGTTGCTCGCTTCGCACCGATGTGCGACGAGGAAAGACACTTCGACGACTCGCAGGAGATGATCCAGACGTTAACGAGGAGTGGAACTGCGACAAGGGTCGTTGGGCCTTTAAGTACGTGACTGCCGCGGATCGGCTCACCCAGCCCATGGTCCGCGATGCATCAGGTGATTTACAAGTTGCCTCCTGGCCTGAAGCTATTGCTGCTGCGGCAAACGGACTTCGTGGTAAGCGTGCCGGTGTTCTTGTCGGAGGTCGCGCCACTGTTGAAGACGCCTACGGTTACAGCAAATTCGCTCGCGTCGCACTTGGCACCAACGACATCGATTTCCGTGCACGAATCACTAGCAATGAAGAACGCGAATTTCTGGCCGCCAAGGTCGTGGGTTCCAAAGTTACGAATGCCGACATAGACCGCGCAGATTCTATTTTGCTCGTCGGCTTTGAAACTGAAGAAGAATCTCCCATCGTCTTCTTACGTGTTCACAAGCAGGTTCGAAAGCGCGGACTTAAGGTCACAGCTATCGCTAGCAAACTCTCAACCGGCAACGAAAAACTCAAAGCCACTTTTGTTCCCGTCGCCCCAGGTGCCGAAGCAGAGGCCATAGCCAAACAGGAACTCACCCCGAATTCAGTGATTCTTGTGGGAGAGCGAGCCAGCGAGAGCGCAGGTGCTCTATCTGCAGTTGTTGCACTTGCTGATCGAACCGGCGCCAAGGTTGCCTGGATTCCTCGACGGGCAGGTGAGCGCGGTGCCCTTGAAGCCGGTGCCATTGGCAACTTATTGCCGGGCGGTCGTCCAGTCACGGATGCGGCGGCCCGCGCCGACGTTGCCACGGTCTGGGGTATCGAGAGAGTCCCAAGTGAGATTGGCCTGAGCAGCGATGAGATATTTGCCGCCGTTAACAGCGATCAGATTCACGCCCTCGTTGTTGGTGGAATCGACCCACATGATGCAGGGAATATTCATGCGACCCTTTCTGCCCTCAAAGGTGCCTTCGTTGTAAGCCTTGAGATTCGCCCAAGTGAAGTGACAAAGATTGCCGATGTAGTTCTCCCTACTGCAGCCGTTCCAGAGAAGTCCGGCTCCTTCATGAACTGGGAAGGTCGCGCTCGCGCATTTGAGGTCGCTGTTCCTGATTCTTTGAATCGATCTGATGTACGCATCTTGACGATGATTTCCGACGAACTGGGACGCCCTATGGCTCTGCCGACGGTTAAGTCGGCAGCAAGGGAGTTGGCCTCCTTTGGTGAGTGGGATGGCGCAAAATCCACATTTGCTCCGTTTTCCTCAGTGAAGGCGCCGAAGATCGGTGCGAATCAGGCTCTCCTGACTTCGTGGCGAAGGTTGCTCGATGAGAGTTCTCTGCAAGAGGGGGAGGACAACTTGGCAGGCACCGCTCGCAAGAGCGTGGTTGTGATTTCGCCAAAGCGCGCTTCATCCCTTGGAGTCGTTGACGGGGATGCCGTGCGTGTTTCCAACGATCACGGGGCAGTAGTACTTCCAGTTTTGGTGGAAGCAATTCATGATGATGCAGTGTGGTTGCCACGTAATTCGCGTGGCTCACATCTTCTTGCCACCCTTGGGGTTGCAAGCGGATCACTCGTAACGGTGGTGAAGGACTAATGACAACTGCAGAGATACTCAGTTTTGACCCAGGTTGGTTGATCCTTGTTAAGGGACTTCTTGTATTTATCATCTGCGTGGTGGCCACCCTCGTGGCTATTTGGGCAGAGCGTCGCATAGTTGCCCGGATGCAGATGCGCATTGGGCCAAACCGTGTGGGTCCATTTGGTTTGCTGCAGAGTCTTTCTGACGGTGTGAAGTTGGCGCTGAAGGAAGATCTCATCCCCGCAGCGGCCGACAAAGTCGTCTTCCTTATTGCACCGATTATCAGTGCAACCACATGCTTTATGGCTTTCGCGGTTATCCCGATGACAGGCCCAGTCACTTTGTTTGGTCATAAGACTGCGATGCAGCTGACCGACATTCCAGTGGGAGTTCTTTACGTTCTCGCCATTGCATCCGTGGGCGTTTACGGCATCATTCTTGCGGGATGGTCATCAGGTTCCACGTATCCGCTCCTTGGTGGATTGCGCTCAAGCGCTCAGGTAATTTCCTACGAAGTTGCCATGGGGCTCTCACTCGTGGCGGTTTTTATCTACTCGGGATCCATGTCCACCTCAGAAATCGTTGCTGCCCAACAAAAGTGGTGGTATTCGGTTGTTCTTTTCCCTTCCTTTGTTATCTATGCAATTTCAATGGTCGGCGAAACCAACCGAGCCCCCTTTGACTTGGCAGAGGCCGAGGGCGAGCTCGTGGGCGGTTTCCACACTGAGTACTCCTCGTTGAAGTTTGCTCTTTTCTTCCTAGCTGAATACGTGAACATCGTGGCGGTATCAGCGCTGGCAACCACCCTCTTCCTTGGCGGCTACCACGCCCTTCCCGGACTGACCTTTACGGAAAACTGGTTGGGCGGATGGTTCACCATCGTCTGGTTCCTGGCCAAGGTCAGCGCCTTCTTCTTCTTATTCGTCTGGTTGCGTGGCACCTTGCCTCGTCTTCGTTATGACCAGTTCATGAAATTCGGCTGGAAAGTTCTTATCCCGGCCAGCTTGTTCTGGATCCTGATCGTTGCAACGATGCGAGTCATGTCGCTACGCGGAACTTCGCGAGCCGGGGTTCTTGGCTTTGCTGTTGGAGTCGTACTGATCGTGCTCGTGGGCAGCTTCCTTTACGACGCTTCCAAGAAGCGAGGCGAGTCCGAGTCCGAAATCGAAATACCCGCACCGTCTTTCCCTGTCCCCGCCATCCCAGTAAAAGATAGGTCAGTTTCTCAATCGGAGGTCACGCGTGGCTGAAAACCATGAGGTAGAACGCACATACCGCGACCTCGGACTTGAAGCCGTCTCCTCAGAGCCTGTCTCAACTGAAGGCACACGAAGTTTTGCACAGCAGATGTTGGGCTTCTGGGTCACCTTCAAGACAATGTTCAAGAAGGTCAACACCGTTGAGTATCCAGACGTCAAAGAGCCGACAGCGCCGCGTTTTCACGGTCGTCATCAACTCAACCGCCATCCGGACGGCTTGGAGAAATGCATTGGTTGCGAACTTTGCGCATGGGCTTGTCCTGCAGATGCAATCTATGTTGAAGGTGAGTCAAATACCGAAGAGAACCGGATGTCTCCCGGTGAGCGGTATGGAAAGGTTTATCAGATCAACTATCTGCGCTGCATATTCTGCGGATTATGTATCGAGGCTTGTCCAACAAGAGCCCTTACGATGACCAATGAATATGAACTTGCTGATGATTCACGTAGCAAGTTGATCTACGAAAAGGCAGATTTGCTCGCGCCTTTGCGCGACGGAATGCTGATGCCTCCTCACCCAATGTATCCAGACATGACCGATGAAAATTATTACAAGGGCGATGTTCTCGGATTCCATCCTTCGCAGGAGGTGCAACAGTGATAAATCTGGCACTTGAAGTCGGTAAAACTGCTGCACCCGAGGCGACCATGTTCTGGATTCTGGCTCCCTTGGCGGTGATCGCGGCACTGGGCATGCTTCTCGCGAAAAAGGCCGTCCATTCGGCGATCTTGATGGCTTGGGTGATGATCACCTTGGCCATTTTCTACATTGCCCAGGGTGCACTCTTCCTCGGCATTGTTCAGGTAGTGGTTTACACCGGTGCTGTCATGATGCTCTTCCTTTTCATTCTCATGCTGGTCGGAGTTGATTCGGCAGATTCACTCAAAGAAACCATCAAAGGACTTCGACCAATTGCGATCTTGGCATTTCTTGGATTTGGTGGACTGATTGTTTCTTTGATCGGACGCGCAACTATTGGCCACCCAGCAGTTGGACTTGATGTGGCCAATGCCAGTGGCAACGTGCCAGCGCTAGCCGAGCTCCTTTTCTCAAAATACGTATGGGCCTTCGAAGTTGTCTCAGCTCTGCTTATTACTGCAGCCCTTGGTGCGATGGTCTTGGCTCACAATCACCGTGTCACGGCTAAGCCAACCCAGCGTGATCTATCAATTCTTCGCTTCCGCGGCGATTCTTTGGCAAGTGCCGCGGGTCTTCCCAACCCTGGCGTTTATGCCCTTCACAACGCGGTGGACGTGCCCGCTTTACTTCCAGATGGAAGCGCGGCCCCAACGTCGATATCGGCGATGCTTGAAGCCCGTGGCGATGTTATTGATTCGAGCCCATTCCAGTTAGGCCAAGCAGAAGATGTGGAGGGCGAGGACAAGTGAATTCAGCCAATTATCTATATGTAGCGGCACTTCTCTTCACGATCGGTTCGATCGGCGTAGTTGTTCGGCGCAATGCCATCGTCGTCTTCATGTGTATTGAGCTCATGCTCAACGCTGCGAACCTTGCCTTTGTGACTTTCGCCCGAATTAACGGCAACCTCGATGGTCAAGTAATGGCCTTCTTCACGATGGTTGTCGCTGCTTGCGAAGTAGTTGTGGGCCTTGCCATTATCGTGACGATCTATCGATCACGTCGTTCGGCATCAGTTGATGATGCCAGTCTGCTGAAGCGGTGATTCGATGACAAGTAATCTGCTCGTTTACCTGATCGCACTGCCACTTTTTGGTTCGGCGTTACTTTTGCTAGCGGGACGAAAAACCGACAAGTGGGGCCATCTCCTAGCCACGGCACTGTCAGCCGGTGCCTTCGGTGTTGGCCTGTATGAGTTTTCCCAAATGCTCTCTCGGGCCAACGACCAACGCGCCGTTACCCAGAAGCTCTTTAGCTGGATATCAGTCGGGAGTTTCCAGGTCGATGCCGGCTTGATGCTAGATCAACTTTCGATCTGCTTCGTTCTCCTAATTACTGGCGTCGGAACTTTGATCCACATCTATTCGATCGCATACATGTCGCATGACCGCGATCGCCGTCGCTTCTTTGCATACTTGAACCTCTTTATCGCAGCGATGCTCTTGCTTGTGCTCGGCGATTCCTATCTCAATCTCTATGTCGGTTGGGAAGGCGTGGGTCTTGCTTCCTACCTACTTATTGGGTTCTGGAATCAAAAACCTACCTATGCAACCGCTGCCAAGAAAGCATTTGTTGCCAACCGCGTCGGAGACCTCGGACTCTCCCTTGCGATCATGATCTCCTTTGCAACTTTAGGTACGGTCTCATTCGCAGGGGTCAAAGCGCATGCAGGACAAGCTTCAACAGGTGCACTCACGGCGATCGGAATCATGCTCTTGGTTGCGGCCACTGGAAAATCTGCCCAGTTCCCGTTGCAGGCATGGCTCGGGGATGCGATGGCAGGCCCGACACCGGTATCAGCGCTTATCCATGCAGCAACCATGGTTACCGCTGGTGTCTACCTCATAATTCGCTCCAACTTCATTTTTGACGCGGCACCGACGGCGCAACTTCTCGTTGCCATCATTGGGGCGATCACACTCCTCTTCGGCGCTGTCATCGGCATGGCCAAGGACGATATTAAAAAGGCTCTCGCCGCATCGACAATGTCGCAGATCGGCTACATGGTTCTCGGCGCAGGACTTGGCCCAGTCGGATATGCCTTTGCCATAATGCATTTGCTCACGCACGGATTCTTCAAGGCCGGCATGTTCCTTGGCGCGGGCTCTGTCATGCACGGTATGGATGATGAAGTGAATATGCGACGGTATGGCGGACTTAGAAAGTACATGCCGATCACGTTTGCAACCTTCGGTCTGGGATACCTGGCAATCATCGGAGTACCCCCTTTCGCAGGTTTCTACTCTAAGGACAAGATCATCGAAGTCGCTTTCAACATGGGCGGAATTAAGGGCGTCACCCTTGGGACCGCCGCACTTCTCGGTGCTGCCATTACAGCCTTCTATATGACCCGAGTCGTTGTCATGACTTTCGCGGGCAACAAGCGATGGGATGAGAAGGCGCATCCGCATGAATCGCCTGCACTGATGTGGGTTCCGATGGTGCTGCTTGCCCTCGGTTCGGTTGCTTCGGGATTCCTCTTCACGCATGGAAATTCTCTTGTCAATTGGCTCGCCCCCGTTGTCGCTCCGAATCCTGCACACCGGAGTGAAATGTTGAAACCTGCTGTTGTTTCGATTCTTGCCCTTGTTGTTGTGTTGATCGGCGTGGGGATTGCGATCATGAAGTACCTACGAGCTGATGTACCCGTTGTGGCACCAGAGGATGTCTCGATCTTCACCAAGATCGCTAGAAGGGATCTTCTACAAGATGACTTCAACGAGGCCGTCTTTATGCGCCCAGGACAGAAGTTGACGCAGGCCCTGGTTCTCACGGATTCAGCTGTTATCGATGGTGCAGTACGTGGCGTTGCTCGAATGACGAAGGGGTCAGGATCTGTACTCCGCAATACCCAGACTGGCTTTGTACGAAGTTATGCGATGTGGATATTGCTCGGAGCAATCGGCTTAATTGCCGCGATATGGGTGGTCACACTGTGATGAGTAATGCTTGGTTAACCTCTTTAGGGCTTCTGCCTCTGCTCGGTGCATTTCTCGTAAGTGTCTTACCGGAGAAGAACACGCTACTTATTAAGCGAGCAGCCCTGGGCACCACACTCGTTGTTGCGGGCGTGGCGATCGCCATGGCTACGCAGTTCCAACGCGACAACGTGAACTTCCAGTTTGTGGAAACTCATCAATGGATTCCGTCTTTGGGTATCAACTACGCAGTTGGCGTGGATGGCATCGCACTCGTACTTATTTTGCTGTCGGTTTTATTGGCGCCGATTGTTGTTCTCGCCGGATGGAATGAAGCCCTAGGCGGGCGCTGGAGCGTCAAGACTTTCTACATCCTTCTCCTTATTCTGGAGACGATGATGATTGGGGTCTTTGCCTCAACCGATGTCTTCCTTTTCTATGTCTTCTTTGAGGCAATGCTCATCCCCGTGTACTTCCTTATCGGTGGATATGGATCCGGGGCCCGGTCAGCGGCCGCGGTGAAGTTCTTGATCTACAGCCTCTTTGGTGGCTTGCTGATGCTGGCCTCGATTATCGCTCTCTACGTTCTTTCCGGAGATCAGGGTGGTCACACCTTTGATATCAATGCCCTCTCGCACCTTCACATGAGTTCGACCACGGAGAACATGTTGTTCTTGGGCTTCTTCATTGCCTTCGCCATCAAAGCACCGGTATGGCCATTCCACACGTGGTTGCCAGATGCAGCCGAATCGGCAACGCCGGGCACCTCAGTTCTTCTTCTTGGAGTTCTCGACAAGGTGGGCACGTTCGGAATGATCCGTTACTGCCTCACCCTCTTCCCACACGCCACCAAGACCTTCACACCGATCATCTTGGTATTGGCCGTAATTTCCATTATCTATGGGGCTTTTTTGGCAATTGGCCAGAAGGATTTCAAGCGCTTGATCGCCTACACATCGATTTCGCACTTCGGTTTCATCACGATGGGAATCTTTGCGATGACCTCACAAGGCCAATCGGGAGCAACCCTCTACATGTTCAACCACGGATTCTCGACGGCGGCTTTGTTCCTAGTCGCCGGATGGATGAGTTCGCGGCGGGGCTCTTCAAGAATTGCTGACTTCGGCGGGCTGCAACGTGTTACGCCGGTGATGGCATGGGTCTTCTTCTTCGCAGGCATGTCGAGTCTGGCGCTGCCAGGTCTGTCGAGTTTCGTCAGCGAGTTCTTGGTTCTTGTCGGTACGTACACTCGCTATCCAGTGGCCGCGGTAATTGGCGCCTTCGGAATCGTCTTGGCTGCCTTGTATATCTTGATACCGGTGCAGCGCGCACTGCATGGTCCGGTCACAGAAGGAAATGAGAACCTTCCAGATCTCAATCTTCGCGAGAAGGTGGCGATTGCTCCGGTGGTAGCGGTGATTTTGGTTCTCGGCTTTTATCCCTCGCCTCTTCTGCGGGTCATCAATCCCGGGGCGGCGCATTCAATCGCCCAAGCCGGATTCAGTGACCCTCTCTCGTCCATTGAAAAGGCTGGTAAGTAAATGACTACTTTCATCGCGCCAGCACTTTCCTATTCACTCCTTGCGCCCATTCTGATCGTTCTTGGCGGGGCAGTGTTAGGTGTTATTGCCGAAGCATTCCTATCTCGAGCAATCCGACCCACCGTGCAATTGAGTATCGCTCTTGGGACTTTGGTTCTGGCGCTGGCTCAAGTCTGGCGAATTCGACATGCCTCATCCTTGACCGCGGCGATGAGTTCAGTGACCGTGGACGGTCCGGCGATCTTGCTGCAGGGATCCGTCCTCATTATCGCCATTCTTGGAGTTTTTCTCATTGCAGACCAAGATCATTTCACTACCCTGGCCGCCGCACTTCCTGGTTCACCCGAAGAGCGCGATGCTCAGCGAGCCGGTGAGAAGCTCACCGAGGTATACCCACTCACGCTTTTTGCAGTGGCAGGAATGCTTCTTTTCCCAATTGCCACCGACCTCATTACCTTGTTTGTGGCTCTTGAAGTTCTCTCATTGCCTCTGTATCTAATGGCAGGTCTTTCGCGTCGTCGTCGCCTGCTTTCGCAAGAGGCCGCTCTTAAGTACTTCCTACTAGGCGCGTTCTCATCTGCTTTCTTTCTCTTTGGCTCAGCCTTCCTTTATGGATATTCGGGTTCGCTTTCTCTGGCAGGGATCCATACCGCAGTAGAGGCCAGTTCTGGCAATCAGGTCTTCCTACTTATCGGTCTGGCCTTCCTCTCGGTTGGCCTGCTCTTCAAAGTTAGTGCGGTGCCTTTCCACGCATGGACGCCGGATGTCTACCAAGGCGCTCCGACGCCCGTCACCGCATTCATGGCAGCCGCTACAAAAATAGCTGCTTTCGGTGCGATGCTTCGAATCTTTTACACGGCTTTTGCAAATGCATATTGGGAGTGGCGCCCGCTTCTCACGATCATCGCGGTCATCACGATGCTCTTTGGAGCAGTCGTTGCAATTGCTCAACGCGATATCAAGCGGATGCTGGCCTACTCATCCATCGCTCACGCGGGTTTCTTGATTACAGGTGTTCTTGCCCTCAACAAATCTGGACTCGATGCGACAATCTTCTATCTCTTCGCCTATGGCATAGCGACAATAGGTGCTTTCGCAATCGTCACCTTGGTCCGCGATTCCTCCGGTGAAGTCACCGACATGAATCGTTGGGCTGGTTTGGGCAAGCGGTCTCCATTTATCGCGACAGTCTTCGCAACGTTGCTCCTGGCATTTGCCGGTATTCCTCTAACGAGTGGTTTCATCGGAAAATTCTCAATCTTCTCAGCAGCCTACGAGAGCGGCAACAAAGCGGTCGTTGTAGTCGGTGTGCTCTCTAGCGCAATCGCGGCATACTTCTATATTCGAGTCATCGTGTTGATGTTCTTTACCGATCCACTGGATGATGGAACCAGCGTTGTTATTCCGTCGATCTTGACGCGGGCAACGGTAATCATCTCCTTTGCAGTCACCATCTTCTTGGGCGTATTTCCAACACCATTGCTTAACTTCATTTCTTCAACGGCCATATTCATCCGCTAATGACCGCCTTTGGAATACCTGATCTCTCGCCAACCCTTGAAAAAGATCTGCTCGAGGGTTTGGAGAAAGTCGAGGAGCTCCTTCGCAGTCACATAAAGGGCAAGTACCCACTTGTTGAACTGACTTCTGGCCACCTGGTTTCGGCAGGCGGGAAGAGACTTCGACCCCTTCTCACCCTTATTGCCGCGCAATATGGGGATCCAACGCGCTATGAAGTGATACAGGCAGCCGTGGCTGCGGAATTAACTCACTTGGCAACTCTGTACCACGATGACGTGATGGATGACGCGTTGCTTCGTCGCGGTGTCGAGAGTGCGAACTCTCGCTGGGGGAACACTGTTGCCATTCTTACCGGTGATTATTTATTTGCGAAGTGTTCTGCCTTGCTGGCAATCCTGGGACCTGAGGCCGTTCGTTTGCAGGCCCAGACATTTGAACGACTTGTCATTGGCCAGATTATGGAGACGCAAGGTCCAGATGCAGATCAGGATCCGCTGGAGCACTACCTACAAGTGGTTGCGGATAAGACGGGCTCCCTCATTGCAACGAGTGCTAGATACGGTGCTCTCTTCTCCGGTGCCAGCACGGAGATAATCGAGACGGTAACCACATTCGGTGAGAGGATTGGAATCGCATTCCAGCTTGCCGATGACGTGATTGATATTTCTAGCGACTCAAAGGATTCAGGAAAGACTCCTGGAACTGATTTGCGAGAGGGAGTGCCTACCCTCGTGACGCTTCGAGTATTGGCCTCGACCAATCCCAATGATCGAGATTTGCAGGAACTACTCAAAGGCCCGATCGAATCAGAGACACTTGTCGCGGAAGTTCTATTAGCTCTCCGATCGCATTCGGCTTTGGACGAGTCTCAGGAATTGCTGTTGAAGGTTGCCGGCACTGCTCGATCAGCACTTAGGCCGTTACCGATTTGTGATGCGACGTCAGCACTTTTCTCACTATGTGATGCGGTAATTGATCGATCTCACTAATCCTCGGTACTGAACGCGATCCTGATCCGCTACGCTATTTGCAGTATTCACCACGAGGAATGGATCGCTATGACAGCGCCGCTTATTCACCCATTTACCTTTGGGGATCGCACCCAATCAGACTTGCTCGGCGGCAAAGGCGCAAACCTTGCCGAAATGGTCCGTATTGGTTTGCCGGTTCCTCCCGGATTTACGATCACGACGCAGGCATGTCGTGAATTTCTTTCCACCGGCCAGATGCCAGAGAGTCTGCCAGCCGAGATAAATACCTCCCTTACCTTCCTTGAGGGTTCACTGGGTAAGGAGTTTGGAAATCCTGCCAAACCCTTGTTGGTATCAGTGCGCTCTGGTGCAAAGTTCTCCATGCCAGGAATGATGGAAACAGTACTTAATGTGGGAATCACTCCTGAGGTGGCCGAGAGCCTGGCAATTCAGACTGGAAATTCCCGATTTGCTTGGGATTCATACCGCAGATTTATCGACATGTACGGCCGCACCGTCTGCAACATATCGCCCGAAGAATTTCATAGAGTGGAAGCCAGAGTTCTAGCCACGAACGCAGTGCAGAGCATTCAAGATTTAGACGTCGCCGGGCTACGCGCGCTTGCCGAGGCATACATTAAGGAGATCGAAGCCCAAACGGGGAAAGATTTCCCTACTGATCCACATGAACATCTGCGCGCCTCAGTAGAGGCCGTTTTCAAGTCTTGGAATTCCGAACGTGCACACCTTTATCGTCGACGCGAGCGCATCCCTTCTGATCTTGGTACTGCTGTAAATATTCAGGCAATGGTCTTTGGAAACCTCAGCGATGATTCAGGAACCGGGGTTGCTTTCACACGTGACCCCGCAACTGGTGCCACCGGTAGTTATGGGGACTATCTAGAACGCGCACAAGGTGAGGATGTGGTCGCAGGTATCCGTAACACGATGTCCCTGGCGGAGTTCGGCGAAAAATCACCCGAAGTTGCAGGCGAACTCGATCGAGTAATGAAGATCTTGGAAGATCATTATCGCGATCTATGTGACATTGAATTTACAGTCGAAAAGGGCAAGCTCTGGATTTTGCAGACTCGCGTAGGAAAACGTACCGCGGAAGCCGCTTTCAGAATCGCAACTCAATTGGTGGACGAAGGCAAGATTTCCATGGACGAAGCGCTCATGCGCACCTCAGGTGACCAACTAGCTCAACTAATGTTCCCGCAGTTTGATTTAACTACGTCGGTCAAGGAGATTGCCCGCGGCATTGCCGCCTCTCCTGGCGCCGCCGTTGGTGAAGTGGTCTTTGATTCTCGCCGTGCATTCGACTTGGCCCGCAGCGGGAAAAAGGTAATTCTGGTTCGCAGGGAGACAAGCCCCGATGATCTCGTTGGCATGGTTGCCTCTGAAGGTATTTTGACCAGCCGTGGCGGCAAGACTTCACATGCCGCCGTTGTT
>JANXZB010000128.1 GCA_025355765.1 Actinomycetes bacterium | reverse complement strand
GAGCAGGCAGAGGACTACCGATACTTCCCAGAGCCAGACCTAGTTCCGGTGGAGCCAGATGCAGCCTGGGTTGAGAAATTGCGGGCGACATTGCCGGAGGAGCCAACCAAGCGCCGCAAGAGATTGCAAGCGGAATGGTCGGTGCCAGATAAAGAAATGGCCGCGATGATCAACGCTGACGCACTCGACATAGTCGAGGCGACCGTGAAGTTGGGAGCCGATCCTGCACGTGCGCGCGGATGGTGGCTCGGTGAGATCTCGCGTATCGCCAACGAGAAAGATGTGACGATTTCCGAACTTTCAATCTCTCCATCTAATGTTGCCGAAATTGTGGCACTTGTCGAGAAAGGCGAACTGACAGACAAGTTGGCCCGTCAAGTTGTGGAAGGAGTCATCAACGGCGAAGGAAAACCTGCTCAGGTTATTGAGTCCCGCGGGCTGAAAGTTGTTTCGGACGAATCAGCATTGATGGCTGCAATCGAGCGAGCAATCGCCGCGCAACCGGAGACGGCAGAGAAGGTCCGCAACGGCCACATTCCAGCCGCTGGTGCACTCATTGGCGCAGTCATGAAAGACACCAAAGGCCAAGCAGATGCTGCCCGGGTAAGGGAGCTTCTACTTGGCCATTTAGGTCAATAGTAAAACGTTGACCTTTGGTAGTACTAGCGGTCAAGCGCCTAACTAACTAGTTAGTGCGCGGCGACAATCAGATCGTCTTCGACGAGTGAATCTTTGCCGATTCGGATCGTGAGTGCGAGAACAACTGCGCCGACCATCAACAGACCTGCGCCGACCTTGAACGATTGCGTATAGCCGTGCGTCAGGGCTGCGTACTGTGCAACCTTTCCGTTTCCACCGTGCAACACGATGTAGGCGGTAGTCGCGGTTGCTGCAATGGTGTTAAGCAGAGCAGTACCGAGTGATCCACCAATTTGCTGACTAGTGTTCAACATCGCGCTGCCGACACCTGAGTCATGCGCTCCGATTCCATGTAGAGACGTAGATGCCATCGGAATGAAGACCAATGCCATACCAGTGCTCATGATGAGCAGGGATGGAAGCACGTGAGAGAAGTACGGAGTAGTTGGCGTGATCCTCGTGAGAAGAAGGAGACCGACTGTTGACTGAAGGAGTCCCCAGATCATCAGCGGACGAGGTCCCATCGTTGGAAGCAACTTCGCTGATACGCCGGCGAAGAGAATGATTCCAATCGAGAACGGTAGGAATGCGAAGCCGGTACGAATTGGCGAGTACCCAAGAATTACCTGAAGGTAGAGTCCGAGGAACAAGAACATCGAGAACAGACCTGAACCAACGAATAGTGAGCCCAGGTATGAGCCGGCACGGTTGCGCTCTGCGAGGATTCGCATTGGCAAAAGTGGGTTTTTTACGCGCATTTCAATGGCGATGAACACCGTTAGGAACAACGCTGCAAGACCGAAGAACAAGAAGGTGTGGCTATCTGTCCATCCATCTTTTGCTGCCAACGTAAATGCGTAGACAAGTGAGAAGAGTCCGGCAGTTGCCGTAAGTACACCAGGTACGTCGTAGCTACGATCGCCGACTGCCTTAGATTCCTTTAGGTAAGGCTTCGCAAGAATGGCGGCGATGATTGCGATTGGGACGTTAACACCCAAGCACCAACGCCAGTTCGCGTATTCAGTAAGAACGCCACCCATAATGAGGCCGATTGCAGCTCCTCCACCAGAGATTGCACCGTACACGCCGAACGCTTTTGCGCGCTCTTTTGGAACGGTGAATGTGACGTTAAGAAGTGAGAGTGCAGCGGGAGTTAGAAGTGCACCGAATGCACCTTGAAGTCCGCGTGCTGCGAAGAGAAGGCCTTGGCTGGATGCGATTCCACCAAGTGCGGAGGCGCCTGCGAAACCGAGAAGACCGATGATGAAGATCTTCTTGCGGCCGACGTAGTCGGCAATTCGCCCACCTAGGAGAAGCAGGGAGCCGAAGGCCAATGTGTAGGAAGTGACGACCCATTGCTGGTTCGCACTAGAAATGTGAAGGGCTGCTTTTGCACTAGGGATTGCGATGTTCACGATGGATGAGTCGAGAACGACCATCAATTGTGCAATCGCGATGACTAGTAATGCTCGCCATCTTGTTGGGTCCAGACCTTCTGCTGGAATGTCTTTGTCTAACTCTGCTGCTATTTGGGACACGTATATCTCCTCGTTGGTGGCTACTTGCGACGTGGTGCTAGTGATTACTTGGTTGTGTGCTGAAGTACTGGAAGGAGAACGTCATCTACGAAGTCCTCGATAAATTTATGGGTGATGCTTTCTCGTGACATGAAAACTCGAAAGCCAATGATCGCGGGGACTAATTGGAAGACTTGGTCGCGCTTGGCATCCACGGAGATTTCTCCGCGTAAGACGGCTCGATCGAATATTGCGGAGCCAGCTGCGCTTGCCTTCTCCGAAAGAGGCTGATGCAGAAGTTCGAAGAGATCGGCATCGTTGCGAGCGGTGCACATGAGGCCGGCTATCAGTTGGCCGTCAGCGCTTTTCATGATCTTGACCTTCTCCGAAACTGCCTGAATGAGATCACCGCGCAGGGTGCCGGTGTCGATAATCGGCATTTTGCAGAAGGCGTAATGGTGAACAGCATCCGCCACGAGGGCAGCCTTGTTCTTCCACCGCCTGTAGATGGTGGCTTTGCTGACTCGCGCGCGAAGGGCGACAAGATCCATCGTGATGCTCTCATAGCCGACTTCCCGAAGGAGTTCGACAGTGGCCTTTTCAATGGCAATGTCTCGAGTTTTATCGCGGGGACGACCGATGCATTGAGCGATACTCATGGCAGTCTCCCTTGCCTTATGAAACGATACCGTACCGTATCGTAAATGGGAGCACTCATGCAAGTTGCGCCTTACGATTACCCAATGAACACAATGAAGCCCCGGTCAGGTCTGGTCACCGATGGAATGGAACGCGCTCCCGCACGCGGGATGTTGCGCGCTGTCGGCATGAAGGACGGGGACTGGGTCAAACCGCAGATCGGGATCGTTTCCTCGTGGAATGAGATTACGCCCTGCAATTTGTCACTTGACCGTCTGGCCAAAGCATCGCGCCAGGGAGTCATCGACGCGGGCGGATTCCCTATG
>JANXZB010000127.1 GCA_025355765.1 Actinomycetes bacterium | reverse complement strand
CGACCATTCCGCTTGCAATCTCTTGCGGCGCTTGGTTGGCTCCTCCGGCAATGTCGCCCGCAATTTCTCAACCCAGGCTGCATCTGGCTCCACCGGAACTAGGTCTGGCTCTGGGAAGTATCGGTAGTCCTCTGCCTGCTCCTTCGAGCGCCCAGAGCGAGTTAAGCCGCTCTCCTCTTGGAAGTGCCGGGTCTCTTGTACGACGCGCTGGCCTGCATTCAGAAGTTCAGCATGGCGGATCATTTCTCCACGCACCGCGCGCTCGACTGATCGAAGCGAGTTTACGTTCTTTGTCTCGCTACGAGTTCCCAAAGTTGTCTCTCCGATCAATCGCAAGGAAACGTTGGCATCGCAGCGAAGGGAACCCTGTTCCATGCGCACATCGCTGACGTCAAGGGACCGAAGAATTGTCTGCAGTTCAGCAACATATGCTTTAGCGACCTCCGGGGCGTACTTACCCGTACCCGGAACAATCTTGGTGACAATTTCCACCAAAGGAATGCCTGCACGGTTGAAGTCCAGGAGTGAGTAATCGGCGCCATGAATACGCCCGGTTGCTCCACCCATGTGCAGTGACTTTCCAGTGTCTTCCTCCATGTGCGCCCGCTCGATCTCAACGCGGAACTGCTTAGGCCCTTCATCTGTTTCTATTTCAACGTCGACATATCCGTTGATGCAAATCGGCTCGTCGTATTGCGAAATCTGGTAGTTCTTTGGCATATCCGGGTAAAAATAATTTTTGCGCGAGAAGCGACTATATGGCGCGATGTCGCAGTGCAAGGCCAGACCGATCAGGATTGCTGACTCGATTGCCTTCTCGTTCACCACCGGCAATGCGCCAGGCATACCAAGACATACAGGACATGTCTGGGTATTTGGCTCTGCACCAAAAACTGTGCTGCATCCGCAGAACATCTTCGATTTCGTATTGAGCTCGACGTGGACTTCAAGACCGAGTACGGGCTCGTACTTCGCGATTACATCATCGTATGTAAGGCTCACTTGGCACCTCCCAATGCTGGAATTTGCGAGAGCAATGGAGCGCCCCACTTCATCAGCAACTCTGCCTCAAGTACCGCACCCACTGAGTACAACCGCTGATCCTGCATCGCTGGGGCCATGATCTGGAATCCCACGGGCAATCCGTCTTCAGGAGCAAGTCCGCAAGGAAGACTCATGCCACAGTTGCCGGCCATGTTCACTGGAATTGTTGCAATGTCGTTGAGGTACATCGCCAGCGGGTCATCAACCTTCTCGCCAATTTTGAAGGCCGTCGTTGGGCAGGTGGGCGATACCAACACGTCCGCCAATTCAAATGCCTTTGCGAAATCCTGAGTGATCAAAGTACGGACCTTCTGGGCGCTCCCGTAATAGGCATCGTAATAACCTGATGAGAGTGCATACGTACCAAGGATAATTCGTCGCTTCACTTCGCGGCCAAAGCCAACTTCGCGGGTCAAATTCATAACCAATTCGGCAGAAACTCCATCCTCATCCCCTACTCGCATGCCATAACGCATTGCGTCAAAGCGAGCCAAGTTAGACGAGCATTCACTCGGTGCAATCAAATAGTAGGATGCAAGCGCATATTCAAAGTTAGGGCATGAGACTTCAACAATTTCGGCCCCGGCCTTTGCAAGGAGTTCTAGTGATTCTTCAAAGCGCGAGCGAACCCCTGCTTGATATCCCTCTCCGTTGAGTTCCTTTACGTAGCCAATCTTTACGCCCTTAACGTTTCCATTGCGCGCGGCATGAACAACCTGCGGAACGGGAGCATTAATACTCGTTGCGTCCTTTGGATCATGTCCAGCGATCACTTCATGCAATAGTGCCGCATCCAAAACCGTGCGAGCACAAGGACCGGCTTGATCAAGGCTCGAAGAGAATGCAATCAGACCGTAACGAGAGACTCCCCCGTAAGTCGGCTTTACGCCAACAGTGCCAGTGACAGCGGCAGGTTGGCGAATCGATCCGCCAGTATCTGTCCCAATTGCTAAGGGTGCCTCAAATGCCGCAAGGGCTGCGGAAGACCCTCCCCCTGAACCGCCCGGAATTCTCGAAAGATCCCACGGATTATGCGTCGGACCGTATGCGGAATTCTCAGTTGACGAACCCATCGCGAATTCATCCATGTTGGTTTTACCAAGAATGACAACACCGGCATCTTTCAATTTTGTTACAAGAGTTGAGTCATAAGGTGGACGCCAACCTTCAAGAATTTTCGAGCCAGCCGTTGTCGGCACTCCCTTTTGAACCATGACGTCTTTAAGTGCAAGTGGAACTCCTGCGAGTGGCCCAACTTTCTCGCCATCGGCACGTGCCTTATCTACCGCCCGCGCTTGCGCCAACGCACCTTCGTGATCTAAATAAAGAAAGGCGTGAACATCCGCATCGACTTCTGCAATTCGATCAAAATGATCCTGAGTCAGTTTCTCTGAGGTGATCTCCCCCGCTGCCATTGCTGCGGACATCTCATGTGCTGAGCGCGTGATCATTCTTCACCTAAAATCTGAGGCACTCGGAAGCGACCATCCTCTTTCGCAGGTGCACCGGACAGCGCTTGCTCCGACGTAAGGCTCGGGACGACCGCATCAGGGCGGGTCACGTTGCTAATCGGCACCGGGTG
>JANXZB010000072.1 GCA_025355765.1 Actinomycetes bacterium | reverse complement strand
GCCGACGTATTGCCTTCAGCCCGCACCCTCTTCATCTCCCAAGACTCTGAGGTCGCCTTAGGTGCTGGAATGTTCAAGGCCCTAGCCGCTCAGATGAATTACAAGGGTGATTACGCCATACTTTCGGCTCAATCAACCGCTCAAAATCAAAATGCATGGTTGCGTGAAGCGGCAAAAGAGGCCAAGAAACCTATATACAAGAACATGCACTTGGTCAAGACTGTTTATGGAGATGACGATGATAAAAAGTCATACGACCAAGCCGTTGCTCTGATGAACGCTTATCCAAACCTCAGCGGTATCTTCACACCCGAACCAGCCGGTCTTGGCGGAGCCGTTAAGGCCAAGGATGACCTTAAGTACAATCCAAATCTAGTTATCACTGGTCTTGGTTGGCCTCCAGGACAGGGCGACTTGTTGAAGAGCGGTAAAGTCCAGTCATTCATCCTCTGGAGTCCAGTCGATCTTGGCTACCTGACGTACTACGCAAACAATGCCCTAGTTACCGGCAAGATCAAGGGGCGCGTCGGCGACACCTTCGATGCTGGTCGACTTGGAAAGATGACTGTAGGCGCTAAGGGAGTGGTCGTCATGCATGGAATGGTTACATACACTGCTGCAAATGTTGACTCCCTGCTCTCCGGTTACAAGACCTCTGGCTGATTTCCCTGCTTAGCTGGTAAAACTGGACGAATATCACCTGGGTGATGCGATCACCCAGGTGATATTTACAGGTCTCTATTTTTCACCTTCGAGAAAGTGAATATTCATGAATAGTTTAAATCCAGGACACAATCTGGTTCCTGCTGCCTCGGTGTCATACGGCCTTGCCCAGGTGGGTATTGCGGCCGCGATTAGCAAGTCCCTTGAAATAGGTTGTCTAGTTTGCATCTCGGTGCTTGATGTTGGTGGTCACCAAATAGCATTCGCTCGAATGGATGGCGCGCCTTTCCAATCGATCAATGTCTCTCTCTCAAAAGCTTTATCGGTGGCAGGAAATGGCCTAGCAAACCACGAGTTCTGGGAGTTCATTAAGACGGAAGAACAAATCACGTCGGCAGCTTCCCAACTAATTGGTGGAAACTGGCTTGGTGGAGGATTGCCCATCGTCCTTGAAGGAAGTCTCGTCGGTGCACTTTCGGTTTCTGGGAAAAGCAATATGACACAAGACATCATTATCGCCAAAGTGGCTGTGGGTGCAATTGAAGCCGAATACTTCACAAAATGAGCGTACATGACGTTCCTTCGATATTGCTTAATGATGGTAATTCTATGCCCGCACTTGGTCTTGGAATTTTTGGAACTAACGATGACCATTCGCAGTCTGTAGTTTCTCAAGCCATTCAAGTGGGTTACCGACTACTAGATACGGCTGCCCTTTATGGCAATGAAGTCGGCGTCGGTCGAGCAATAAAGAGTGCGGAGGTAGAACGCAAGGATCTGTTCGTGGTCACCAAACTTCACGAAGATGTTGATTCTTACGACGGAACATTGCAGGGATTCGAAGAGAGTCTGAATAAATTGGATCTGGAGTATATAGACCTTTACTTGATCCATTGGCCCCAACCGAAGGTTAATAAATATGTGGAAATATGGAAGGCTTTCGAAGCTATTAAGGCTTCGGGTCGTGTCAGATCCATCGGCGTAAGTAATTTTACGGCGCGGCAATTAGATCGCTTGAAGAGTGAAACCGATATCGCACCGGTTGTGAATCAAATTGAACTGCACCCTACTTTTCAACAGCAAGCGATGCGCGAAACCAACGCCTCTCTTCACATAGTTACTCAGGCGTGGTCTCCATTAGGTGGGCAAGGGCAGTTTAAGAAACTATTGGATATTCACAAAGTTCCTGATGACGAGAACCCAGTGCTCGTTGGTTTGGGCGCCAAGCACAACCTAACGCCAACCAAAATGCGAACGTATCTTGAAGCTCTTCCGGTCGATACGATATTTGGAAATGAATCCTTGGCCGCGATTGCCAGCAAGCATGGCAAATCGGTCGCTCAAATAGTGCTTCGCTGGCACGTTGAGATTGGTTCCGTTCCTCTACCCAAGACGGAGAATTTCGCCCGCCTCAAAGAGAACTTGGATGTGTTCGACTTTTCTCTGGACGGAGAAGATCGACTAGCGATCGCTGCACTTGAGACCGGCGTGCGTACTGGGTTCGACCCAGAACTATTTAACTAATAGATTAGGACGGATTATTTAAAGATCTCCACTTAAATGGCTTGGAGGCAAATGTTGCTTTTTGCACCCGAAATGCCAACGAAATAGCTACTCCACAAGTTTAATTTCTAGGATTCGAACGGAAGTTTATGGCACCGCTCTCAATGTCGCGGATCGCTCCACCCTTGAAGGCTAGGTTCACGATTCCGTTAGAGTTCTCGATGGCCTTGATTTGGACATCTGTAATGTCAATGCCCCTGCACTTGACGACGCAGAAGAATCCTGGCTAACCCAGCTCTCGGTCGACTTCATGCACACTGTATGTACTTGCCGTGTCGCCATCATCGCCTACACGGCAAATTTATCTACTGATTTGGGGCGATCAAAAACATCCACGCTATAAAGCTGTCACCCGATAACACGAATATCAACGGTGACATCCTTAACCGCATTGATATTGAAAATCTAGAGGGCTTCGCGAACCCCCTAGTTAACAGCCCAACAGGGTGAATGGGAGCACGCGAAGGACAGGCTTTTACTGTTCTCATGTTTGCGATTCCTCTGGTGCGAAAATCATCGGGTACCCATTTGGTGGCAGACGGTTCCTTACTCAAAAGACCCAGTTCTAAATGCAGGGCACGGTGAAGTGCCATCTCGTTGCTCTATCGACTATTTCTCGTGAGACCAAGCGTAATTGATCATTAAACTCCTACGGTACTCAATTGGCCAAGCGAGACACCCGTATCCGAGCCTCAACCTAAGTCGGCAAAACTCGCACCGAGTCCCAAGCTGTGCGCCGTCGTTGAAGCGAAACTGGAACTGCGATGGCCGCCGCAGCAGATCTAGGCCTGGTGGCAATGACTTACCCTGATATCAAGGAAATGCACGTGTCTCACGAGACGATCTATATCTAATTATTTGTCAAAGGGCACGGCGCCCTGCGCAGCGAATTGCATAAATCCCTGCGCACCGGACGGGCTTTGCGCCGTTGGCGAGGCGCACAACCTTTTGAAGGACAGGGCCATATTCCAGAGATGGTGTTGATCAGTGAACTCCCTGCCGAGATCGAGGACCGCGCCGTCCCTGGTCATTTGGAGTTTGACTTGAGCATCGGCAAAGACAAAAGCGCGATCGGCACATTAGTGGAGCGAAGCACGTGCTATGTGTTGCCCTTTGTTCTTGAAAAACCCAGTGCAGGAAATGTTCGCGTGGAAATAACCAAGAAGATTGTGAAACTGTCGGAGCCGTTAAGAAAGTTCACCACCTAAGACCATGGTTGGAAGTAAGCACCGCGAATCACCAGGCAAACGAAACGATCGATGGTGGGCTTCGGAAGAATAGGAGGAAATGCCGGAATTCATTGGATTTTCACCAAGGCAACGAGCGTGGGGCGGCCTTGACGAGCCATTAGAGGGTGATAGAGACGCTTTTATGACTGCCCACGACAAACAAAAAGTGGGTATCTACCCACTAATGGGTGTGCGTCTCCCCTCTCGCGCACCAATGAAGGCCTTGACACAAGCCTCAATGTCATTTTCGGTGTGAATTCCTGAAATTTGGACCCGGATTCTGGCTTTCCCGTGCGGAACTACTGGGTAACTGAAGGCAGTTACATACACGCCCAAGCTCAACATCTTCTCTGCCACTTTGGACGCCACCGCAGCATCGCCGAACATCACGGGGATTATCGGGTGCTCGCCTTCTAGTAAATCAAAGCCCTCCTCCGACATCCGTCGTCGAAATAGTTGGGCGTTTGCGAAGAGGCGGTGGCGAAGATCCTCACCTGTCGCAACTACATCGAGGGCTACAAGGGTTCCAGCAACAACAGCCGGCGCTAATGAGTTTGAGAAAAGATACGGGCGGGCGCGTTGGCGAAGCAGCGCAACGATTTCATTGCGCCCGCTGACGTAGCCCCCCGACGCTCCGCCCAGGGCCTTGCCAAATGTTCCTGTCACAAAATCTATGCGATCTTCAACGCCGGCGTGCTCTGGAGTTCCGCGCCCATGCCTTCCCATGATACCAACGGCATGAGAATCATCCACCATGACAAGGGCGCCATAGTGATCAGCCAAATCACATATCTTCTCAAGAGGGGCAATGTAGCCATCCATGGAGAAGACGCCGTCAGTCACAATCACCTTCTGCCTTGCCTCCTTTGCGGCGATGAGCTGGGCCTCAAGATCTTGCATGTCCCGGTTCTTGTAGCGAAATCTCTTCGCCTTCGAAAGCCGGATGCCGTCAATAATCGAGGCATGGTTGAGTTCATCAGAAATAATCGCGTCTTCCTCGCTAAAAAGAGCTTCAAAGACGCCGCCATTTGCATCAAAACAGGAGGAAAACAAGATGGTGTCTTCGGTTCCGAGAAAACTCGACATGCGCTCTTCGAGTTCCACATGTAGTTTCTGCGTGCCGCAAATGAAACGGACACTTGCCAAACCAAAGCCCCAGTCATCCATCGCTTTCTTAGCCGCCGAAATAATCGCAGGGTGATTGGCCAGTCCTAAATAATTGTTGGCGCAGAAGTTCAGTACATCTGCCCCGCCAGTTTTAATGTGAGAAGACTGCGGTGAGGCAATCTGGCGTTCTCTCTTGAATAAACCCGCTTCCTCTATTTCATCTAGCCTTTGCTGTAATTGGGTTTGCATGGATTTATACATGGAGGTTCTCCCAGTTGAGTACAACTTTTCCACCCGTACCTGCACGTGCTGCGTCAAATCCATCTTTCCACTGTGTTGCAGGGAATCGGTCGGTGATCACCGACGAAAGGGCTTCGCGTAGCCATTTGCTTGATTGCAGCATCGCGCTCATCGCAACCCATGTCTCGTACATCTCTCGACCATAAATTCCCTTGATCGTGAGCATGTGTGTGACAACTTTTGCCCAGTCCACATCAATGGGCGCAGTAGGCAATCCGAGCATTGCAACACGTCCGCCATGATTGAGGTTGTTGATCATCTCGGGCAGTGCGCTTGAGTGTCCCGACATCTCAAATCCGACATCAAAGCCTTCCTGCATCCCAAGTGTCTTCTGCGCCTCGGCAATGCGAGAACGGGAAACATTGACCGTGAGGTCTGCGCCCATCTGTTTTGCAAGAGCCAGGCGCGGATCGGAAACATCGGTCATGACAATGAACCGCGCACCGACGTGCCGAGCAACGGCAGCAGCCATGAGTCCAATCGGACCGGCTCCAGTAATCAAAACATCTTCTCCGACTAGAGGGAAACTCAAAGCCGTGTGAACAGCATTGCCAAATGGGTCAAAGATTGCGCCAAGATCTGGATCGATGTCATGGGGATGGACCCAAACATTTGATTCGGGAATTACGATGAATTCTGCAAAGGCGCCATTGCGATTGACTCCAACCCCGGAGGTGCGGATGCACATCTGCCTGCGGCCTGCCCGACAGTTGCGGCAGTTCCCGCAAACAATGTGGCCCTCCCCTGAGACTCGAGCGCCGAGCTGGACGTCGCGTACTTGAGATCCAATTTCTACAACCTCGCCATAAAACTCATGCCCGGGAATAATCGGCGGGTTGATGTTTTTTGCCGCCCAGGGATCCCATGACTCAATATGCAGGTCAGTGCCACAGATTCCAGTTCGCAGCACGCGGATCTTTACATCGCGATCGCCTGTTTGCGGTTCTGGGCGTCGGGTTAGTTCGAGTCCTGGTGCACCGATTGGCTTAAACAATGCGAGCACGTAGTTCGCCTTCCCGTTGATGTTGAACCCATGGTTCGCTGGTTATGCCCGCTCGTCAAGTATCAGAGAGACAAGGTCTTCTGGAGCAAAGTTTGCGGGCCAATTAGGGTTATCTCGGCCCATTCCTTTTGCAATAACAAATGATGCTCGTTCTTGCGGGCTATCACTTCCATGTCCTCCTTCATCGACATGTCCGTGATCGGTGGTCAGCACAACCAACCACTCTTCTTTGTATCTGCCCACTCGTTGCTCTATCGCGTCGTGCAAGCGAGTCAGGTAGGAGTCCACGCGACCTATTGCTTCAATATACTGCGAGCCAACGACTCCGTAACTATGGCCTGCTTCATCTGCGTCGCAGAAATAGACGAAGCTCACGTCCGGACCGAATTTCTCCATCGCGAAGACGGCGACCGTTGCGATTTCAGCATCCACCCTTTCGTATCCATATGTTTCGCCATCGCGTGCGATAACACGATGCAAGTTTGCTCGCGCTTGTTCTCGGCGTTCATGGATGACCGGTCCCACTCCTGCCGGATCCACCAAAGGAGGCCAACCGGCGGCAGCAAAAGTGGTGGTCGACTGATCCTGGTAGTAAGCACGACTCAGTAGATCTGGGCGATAAAGCAGGTTGTGTCCAGAGAAGCGGTTATCGACGACAGCGTGTTGAGCGTGTGTGGAACCGGTAAGCAGGGTCGACCAACCTGGTCCAGAAAGGGTCGGAGTGTCCATCGCCAGTCCCGTGAAATGACCAGAATCTTTGAGAGATTTCAACATCGGCGCTCGCCCTGAATTGAGGGCAGTTTGCAATATCAGCCCATCTATTCCGACCAGCAGAATCTTTGTTTTCATACTTCACCTTACAATAAGGCCCATGACGGCTGAGGCTAAGAGAGAAATATTGCACATCCAGGACAACGCCGCACTTATTGTCGTTGATGTACAAGAAGGTTTCGATGATGAATTGTTCATGGGCAAGCGCAACAACCCAGGCGCTGATCAGAACATCGAAGCGATCATCAATGTATGGGAGAAGTCCAGACGCCCAATTGTGATTGTGCAGCACAATTCAATTTCGGCCGGTAGCGTCCTCAACCCATCAAAACCAGGAAACGCTCTCAAGCCATATGTTAAGAGGGTTAAACCCGATCTCGCGGTGACCAAGTCGGTCAACTCTGCCTTTTACGGAACACCAGATCTTGACCAATGGTTGAAGTCATCCGACATCCATCAAATAGTGATTATTGGCATCCAGACGAACATGTGTTGCGAAACCACTGCTCGCATGGCCGGCAACCTGGGGTACGAAGTCATATTCGTTCCCGATGCGATGCACACTTTTGATGCCACTGGCCCAGATGGAGTTGTCATATCAGCGGACGAAATCACGCGCGCAACTGTGGCAAGTCTCTTCGACGGGGAATTTGCCAAGATCGCTTCCACCATGGGCGTAGTTGAAAGTGCGGGAAAGTAAAATGGCAGTGCCGAAGATTTACGCCCACCGAGGTGCATCGATTGATTTCCCCGAACACACTCGCGCTGCGTACGAAGCCGCCATTCATCAAGGGGCCGACGGTTTCGAATGCGATGTTCGGTTAACCAAGGACGACGTTCCAATTCTCTGGCATGACCCAACAATGGAGAGAATGGCTGGCAATACCGGCGATATCGCCGCACTTACTTTCGACGAAATTCAAGATCGGTATTCACAGATAATGCGCTTTACCGACTTCCTGGAAATGGCCATCACCTTCAAGAAGGACCTCGCTATCGAGACGAAGCACCCCGTGCCATCTGGGCGCAAGATTGAAACCGTGCTTCTTGAAGAACTGAAGAAATACGACAGCCAAATTGTTGACTCCGCCATAGAAATTTCTCTGATGTCTTTCTCCTGGTTTGCCATTGAGAGCCTTTCCCGTAATCAGGAGCGAAATACAGTGATGCTTCTAGACGGGGCGAGGGGACGAATTCTCCAAAAACGATCGTCGGCCAAGACCCTTGGGCCCAGCATTGCAATGATTAAAGAGCGACCTGAGATCATCACCTTCGCTAAAGAAAACCGAAAACGCCTCTTTATTTGGACAGTGGATGATCCACGTGATGTTGAGTTCTGTGCCCAAAACGGCATAGACGTCGTGATAACCAATAAACCGGCTCAGGCTCGGAAGGTGCTCGGCTATTCTTAGCCAATGAGCACATATGCCTATCTAGGACCTGCGGGAACCTTCACTGAGGCAGCGCTCCAAAAAATCACAACAGGTGCCGATCAATTAGTTCCCTACGCAAATGTCACTGCCGCCTTGAATGCTGTTCGAAAGGGCGAAGCAGAATTTGCCCTCGTCCCCATCGAGAATTCAGTGGAAGGTGTTGTGGCGCGCACCCTTGATGAATTGGCGAGTGGAGATCCACTTGTAATTGCTGGAGAAGTAACTCTTCCAGTTTCATTCGCTCTGATGACAAAACCAGAGACCGTTGCCATCAATAGCATTGCAACCCATCCCCACGGTGAATCTCAATGCAGAACGTATATTGCGAACAACTACCCAAATGCCGAAATCATTGCCACTTCATCCACGGCCGCAGCAGCGCAAGCACTCTCTCGGGGTGACTTTGATGCGGCCATCGCGGCTCCAGTAGCCGCAGTGCGTTACGGCTTGAAGATCGTCGCCGAGAACATCGGCGACAATGAGGGTGCGGTTACTCGCTTCGTGCTCGTATCCAAGCCCGGCAGCCACCCGGCCCCCACAGGCCATGATCGAACATCCCTTGCTGCCTTCATTGGGATTGATCACGCCGGCGCCTTGCTCGAGGTGCTTACGGAGTTTGCCGTTCGTGGAGTGAACCTGACTTTCATTCAGAGCCGACCTACGGGTCGCGAACTCGGTCATTACCATTTCATTATCGACGCAGAGGGCCATATCGATGAGGCAAGGGTGGGCGATGCCCTCACTGGCCTTCGTAGAATTTGCGAAGATGTTCGATTCCTTGGGTCCTACCCACGTGCCGACAAAATGGCGCCGACAACTCCGGAGAACATGAGCGATGTGTCTTTTTCTGAATCCAGAAAATGGTTGAACGAAGTACGACATGGGCGGGCAATATGATCGATATCAGATATGTTCGTGAGAACCCCGATGTAGTTCGCGCCTCACAGAGCGGTCGCGGAGAAGACCCAACAATCGTCGACAGAGTGTTAGCCGCTGATGATGCTCGCCGTGCTGCAATTATTGAGTTCGAATCTTTGCGCGCCGAGCAAAACATTTTCTCCAAGTCTGTGGGCGCGGCAAAGGGCACCGAGCGCGATGCGCTATTGGAGAGGGGCAAGACCCTCTCCGCACAAGTTAAAGCCGCAGATACGCGCCGGGCTGAGGCAGAGAAGGAGACGCAGGAGATTGCCCTTCTACTCTCCAACGTTCTCGATCCTGCTGCGCCCATTGGCGGAGAAGAAAATTTCGTAGTTCTCGAGCACATTGGCACCCCGAGAGATTTTTCAAAGCAGGGGTTTGAGCCAAAGGATCACGTCGAGCTCGGTAAGTTAATCGGTGCGATTGACACAGAGCGTGGTGCAAAAGTTGCGGGCTCTCGCTCCTATTACCTAACTGGCGTAGGCGCTCTTCTTGAATTTGCACTGGTGAACTACGCGATTTCTAGCGCCGTTAAAGGTGGATTTACTCCGGTTATAACTCCAGTCCTTGTTAACCCTCCAGCAATGCAGGGAACAGGTTTCCTTGGTCAGGCTTCGGAGAATGTTTACCACCTAGAACAGGATGACGTTTATTTGGTTGGTACGAGTGAAGTCGCCCTCGCATCTTTCCATATGGATGAGATTCTCGATGGCGAGAAACTCCCTCTTCGTTACGCGGGATATTCAACCTGCTTCCGTCGTGAAGCTGGTTCATACGGGAAGGACACTCGAGGTATTTGGCGCGTGCATCAATTCGACAAGGTTGAGATGTTCTCCTTCTGCAAGCCAGAGGATGCGTTGGCAGAGCACCAGCGTCTCCTCCAATGGGAAAAGGATTTCCTCAACGCAATGGAAATTCCCTACCGAGTAATCGATGTTGCATCTGGTGATCTTGGATCAAGTGCCAACCGCAAATTTGATTGCGAAGCATGGATACCGTCTCAGGAGATGTATAAGGAAGTTACGAGCACCTCAAACTGCACTGAATTTCAAGCACGTCGGTTGAATATTAGAATGAAGGACGGCCAAGTGACTAAACCGGTGGCAACGCTAAACGGTACTTTGGTCGCCATAACGCGGATGATCGTCGCAATTCTTGAGAACCATCAGAATGCAGATGGCACAGTTAATGTGCCCACTGCTCTTCAGCCATTCCTAGGAATGACCAGATTTGAGTTGGTGTGAGCCGTCGCCCCAAACTTATTGCTACTGATTTAGATGGCACGATCGTCGCTCACTACGGGGACATTTCTCAGAGAACGATAAATGTTTTCAAACAAGCCCACAAGATGGGCATCGAAATCTTTTTTGTCACCGGCCGGCCACCACGATGGATGCCCGAGATTAAGGACGCATTCGGAATCGGGTCTGCCATCTGCGGCAACGGGGCGATGCTTTATGACTTGCATGAAGGAAAGGTTTTGGAGGAATGGCTTCTACCAGTTGACGCACAATTGGAAGCGGTTAGAAGACTCAGGTCCTCAATTCCTGAGGTTTCATTCTCGGTTGAGAGCGCCGACTACTTCCATCGTGAAAAGGTCTACATACCGCGTTGGGACGTCGGGTTGGACAATGTTGGTGTTGAAACTATTGAAGAAATAATGACAGCTCCGGCGCTGAAGTTACTTGCGCGCTGCTCGGCTCAAGAATTGAACTCGGATGAAATGCTGGCGATTGCTCACCGTGAACTTGATGGACTTGTGACCGTTACACATTCAAATCCGCACGATTCTCTCTTGGAAATCTCGGCCCTTGGCGTCTCTAAAGGTTCGACGCTGGCGATAATGGCGCAGAGATTAGGAATTTCGGCCGAAGATAGCGTCGCATTCGGCGATAATCCCAATGATATTTCAATGCTGGCGTGGGCTGGACGATCGTATGCCATGGCAGATGGCCACCCTGATGCGAAAATTCACGCAAAAGATGTCGCGCCAGCGCATACCGATGATGGTGTTGCGATAATCCTTGAGGGATTGCTTCAACTTCCTGCTTAGCCCTGCTGTCATGTAGATTACGCCGCGGAGGGCTCGCATAGCGGCCGAGTGCACCGGTCTTGAAAACCGGCAAGGGAAACCTTCGAGGGTTCAAATCCCTCGCCCTCCGCCATTTTTTACTTTCAGTTCATAAGGGTTGAGTACCTTGTGGAAAATGTACCTAACGACCTGCCCGAACTGCGCCAAGGCCTATGGGAAGAATTACGTGGTGCTTTTCGCTCAAGTGGCCTGATCCCACTGCGGGTGTGCTTTATTTCATAACCCATACGCACCGGTATGGCTAGTCAGGGTCCCCCCACGGCGCTTAACTTCTCCTTAACGCGCTCGGCTCAAGGCCGGCCAAAAGGAGCTGCTGCATGTCTGGAGTTTTCTCAAGTACCAGAGCCAAAATCTCAGAGCGCACTTTGCGTACAGACCGCTGGTGGCTGCAACCTGCCATCACCGTGGCCGTGCTCGCCTCTTTCATTGTCTATGCGACCTTTCGCGCCTTTGAGGCGAAGAATTATTTCGCGGAACCGCTGATCTCACCTTTCTATTCACCATGTCTGACAGCACGCTGCCCAGAGGGCGCGTCTTTGCTGGGACATCCCTTCGGAACGATTGCCATTTTCGGAATGGCGATTTCACCAGCTCTGCTGATTCTGATTTTTCCTCTCGGTTTCCGAATGACGTGCTACTACTACCGCAAGGCTTACTACCGTTCCTTCTGGCAGTCGCCACCAGCGTGTGCAGTTGCCGAGCCTCACTCGACGTACACGGGTGAGACAAAGGCTCCGTTGATTTTGCAGAACGGGCATAGATGGTTCTTCTTTGCGGGTCTGGTCTTCAACGTCATTTTGTCGATTGATGCGATCTTGGCCTTCCGCAATGCGCAGGGCCAGTGGGGCCACATGAGTGTTGGCACCTTGGTGCTGCTCACCAACGCGACGTTGCTCTGGCTCTATTCAGCCTCCTGCCACACGTGCCGTCACACAATTGGTGGTCGTTTGAAGCATTTCTCCAAGCACCCACTGCGTTACAAATTGTGGACATGGGTTTCCATTCTCAACCACAAGCATGCGAACTTCGCATGGATTTCACTATTTGGTGTGGCCCTGGCTGATGTCTATGTTCGATTTGTCGCAGCCGGTTCAATCACGAACTTTTACTTTTTTTAATAGATCAAAATGGGGAGCCACAGATGAGTATCGTAGAGAAGCACAAATACGACGTCGTAGTTATCGGGGCGGGCGGAGCCGGGCTTCGGGCAGCCGTCGAAGCGCGTGAGGCGGGTCTTCGCGTGGCGATTATTTGCAAGTCCCTCTTTGGAAAAGCGCACACAGTTATGGCCGAAGGCGGCGTTTCTGCATCCATGGGAAACGTCAACTCAGACGACAACTGGATGGTGCATTTTCGCGACACGATGCGCGGTGGAAAGTTCCTCAACCACTGGCGTATGGCAGAACTTCACGCAAAAGAGTCACCTGACCGCGTCTGGGAACTTGAGACATGGGGCGCACTTTTTGATCGGACTGCTGAGGGAAAAATTAGCCAACGAAACTTTGGTGGCCATCAATTTCCTCGTCTGGCCCACGTCGGAGATCGGACTGGCCTAGAACTAATTCGTACTATGCAACAGCGCATTGTTGCGATGCAGCAAAAAGACGCGCGCGATCACGGAGACGCCGAAAGTTTCATCAAAGTCTTTGCTGAATTAACGGTCACCGAAATTCTCAAAGAGAGTGGCAAAGTCGCCGGCACCTATGGCTACTGGCGTGAGAATGGAAATGAAGTTGTTTTCGAAGCTCCAGCAGTCATTCTTGCTACTGGCGGA
This sequence comes from Actinomycetes bacterium, assembly GCA_025355765.1. Classification (GTDB taxonomy): domain Bacteria; phylum Actinomycetota; class Actinomycetes; order Nanopelagicales; family Nanopelagicaceae; genus QYPT01. The sequence goes on along the minus strand of JANXZB010000072.1, from coordinate 6,906 downwards.
ATTGGAAAGTCTTTCAAGGTGACAAGTAACTCCTGGGAAGGCACGGGAGATGGTCACGCACTAGCCGTTAAGGCTGGCGGTCGCTTGAAAGATATGGAATTCGTGCAGTTCCATCCAACCGGCATGATCTGGCCACCCTCGGTTCGCGGGCTCCTGGTCACAGAATCGGTGCGTGGAGATGGTGGAGTTCTCACCAATTCCGAAGGTAAGCGTTTCATGTTCAATTACATCCCAGCCGTTTTTAAAGAGATGTACGCCGACAATGAGGCCGAAGGAGATCGTTGGTACAACGATCAAGCCAACAACCGTCGCCCACCAGAATTGTTGCCACGTGATGAGGTTGCCCGTGCGATTAACTCCGAAGTTAAAGCAGGGCGTGGCTCACCACACGGGGGTGTATTCCTAGATGTTTCCAAGCGGATGCCAGCTGATGTAATTAAGAAGAAGTTGCCCAGCATGTGGCATCAATTTAAAGAATTGGCAGATGTTGACATCACATTAACCGCCATGGAAGTTGGCCCGACTTGTCACTATGTCATGGGTGGAATCGAAGTTGAGCCGGACACTGCGGCAGCTGCTGGTGTGCCCGGGCTTTTCGCCGCTGGTGAAGTTGCAGGCGGGATGCACGGTTCCAATCGCCTCGGCGGCAACTCGCTTTCGGATCTCCTTGTCTTCGGTCGTCGTGCTGGAGCAGGCGCGGCCGAGTATGTAAAGGGCAACACTGGTGTTTCAGTCAGTGATGCAACGCTCAAGGGTGCAAGTGAGCGGTTAAATGCGCCATTTACTGGCAACGGAGATGAGAACCCCTACACACTCCATGCGGCATTGCAGGAAGTCACTAATGATCTAGTCGGCATCATCCGTACCCGCACCGAATTGGAAGAGGCAATTGTGAAATTGGCCGAACTCCGAGCCCGTGCGACGAAGGTGAAAGCTGCTGGTGGCCGTGAATTCAATCCAGGCTTCCACTTAGCTCACGATCTCGACAATATGTTAATTGTCTCTGAATGTATTGCGCGATCTGCTCTTCAGCGAGAGGAGTCACGCGGAGGACACACCCGCGATGACTTCCCAAAGATGGATGCAAAGTGGCGCCAGGTGAACTCAATTTCTACATGGGATGGCACAAAGGTCACGGTTGTGACTCAAAAGTTGCCAAGTATGCCCAAGGAACTCTTCGACCTGTTTGATCCGCACGAACTCGAGAAGTACTTAACACCTGAGGAAATGTCTGCAGTGGAAGGTGGTACCAAGTGAGCGCGATCAAGAAGATGGTCAAACTTCGGATTTGGCGCGGAGACGCCAAGGACGGTGCACTTCAAGATGTAGAGGTTGAGGCCAATGAAGGTGAAGTTGTTCTTGACATCATTCACCGTGTTCAAGCAACACAGATGTCAGATTTGGCTGTTCGCTGGAACTGCAAGGCTGGAAAATGCGGATCTTGTTCGATGGAGATCAACGGCAAGCCACGCCTGGCCTGTATGACCCGAATGAATATGTTCGAAGAGGGCGAGACGATTACCGTGACTCCCCTTCGCGCATTTCCGGTCATCCGCGATCTTGTCACCGACGTCTCCTTTAACTACAAAAAGGCGATGGAGATTCCAGCCTTTGAAGGTCCCAAGGATCTCAAACCTGGTGAGTATCGGATGCAGCAAGTAGATGTCGAGCGCAGCCAAGAGTTCCGCAAGTGCATCGAGTGCTTCCTGTGTCAGGACACCTGCCACGTCATCCGTGATCACGAAGAGAACAAGAAATCCTTTGCCGGGCCTCGTTTCTTTATTCGCATTGCAGAGCTAGACATGCACCCATTGGACACTTTGCGCAATCGAAAGCAGACGGCTCAGACCGAGCATGGCTTGGGAATGTGCAATATCACCAAGTGCTGCACCGAGGTTTGCCCAGAGCACATTCGAATCACCGATAATGCGATCATCCCCATGAAGGAGCGCGTTGTAGACGTAAAATATGATCCAATTCGGTGGTTGGGCAGCAAAATCAGCAAACGCGAGGGTATTGTTTAGTACATGCGATTGATTCTTCGTTGGGTGGTTTTAACTTTAGCTATTTGGGCGGCAACTGCGATAGTTCCAGGCATCACCGTCCACGGAGGTGCCCGCACCTACCTTTGGGTGGCCTTGCTCTTTGGTCTTATTAACGCGGTGCTCGGTTCGATCATCAAGGTCCTCACTTTTCCAGTGACGCTGGTGACCTTTGGTCTTTTTATTTGGGTCATCAACGCGGCGATGCTCGAACTTACGGCGAGGTGGAGCACAAAGCTAGATATAAAGGATTTCTGGACTGCGCTCTGGGCAAGCTTGATCATCAGCATCGTTAGTAGCCTGCTTCGAGGTTTCTACAAGAAGGCGACGCCATTCTAAAGGCCGCTCGTTGGGTCGCACTTGGTGGAATTCTCGGTTCGCTTCTTCGTTGGGCCCTGTCAGTCGCGTTCAATGAAAATCGAGCGGGCACGCTCGCTGCAAATTTGCTGGGCGTAGCACTTGCTTCATTTTTCTTAGTTCTTATGGAGCATCGTGGGAGTGAATCGATGCGACACTTTTTGTTGCCAGGTTTCTGTGGAGGTCTGACAACTTTCTCTTCGGTGGCGCTTCAGACAGTGCATTCAAATGGTGGCGGCCTGAATTATTTAATTGAGAGTGTCCTGCTCAGTCTCTTGGTTGTTGCCATAGCTATCCCACTTGCGCGCAAGATATTTGCAGTGAATCCATGACCGCGCTTCTTATTTGCATCGGCGCTGCCATTGGCGCTCCTAGTAGATTTCTTCTTGATCAGTACTTACGGAAGTTCATCAAGTACCCTTACGGAATTTTGATTGTAAATGTCCTGGGATCATTTGTTATCGGATTGACCGTGGTGCTCCCCAGAGGCACGGTGAGTTATAGGCCAACTGGGTACATCACACATACCCAAGCCCTTGTAGCCGTTGGTTTCGCTGGTGCCTTCACCACCTGGTCGACTTTCATGCTCGATCTCTATCTCGCTTTTGAACTCAAGCAGTACAAAAGGGCAGCCACGAATCTGCTGTTATCGCTGGTGCTTGGACTTGGTGCGGCCTGGTTTGGAATTCATCTAGTTCAGTAGCGAGGCCATCCACGCTTCGATGTCATCAGGATGGCGCGGCAGGCCGTTACTGAGGATTCTGCAGCCATCCTCAGTGACAACGACATCATCTTCAATTCGGATACCAATGCCTCGGAACTCAGGTGCAAAGAGCTCATCATCAGGCTGGATGTACAACCCCGGCTCTACGGTGAGAACCATTCCTACCTTGAGGGTTCCTTCGGCGTACTGGTCCTTTCTTGCTTGAGAGCAGTCATGAACATCTAGACCTAGCATGTGGCTGACTCCGTGAAGTGTCCAACGACGATGCAGACCCATCTCAGGTTGAAGAGATTCCTCGGCACTGATGGAGAGAACTCCCATATCGGCAAGGCCTTGCGCGAGAACTCGCTGCGACGCTTCATTTATGTCGGTCCAATCGGCGCCTGGCTTTACGGCTTCAAAGCCTGCCTTCTGTGCTTCATAGACGAGCATGTAAAGAGATCGTTGTGCAGGCGAGAACTTGCCGCTGACCGGAAGTGTGCGCGTGACATCTGCGGTGTAGTAAGAATCCCTCTCTGCCCCAGCGTCAATAAGAATTAGGTCGCCTGGTTTTACGTCGCCGTCGTTTCGAATCCAGTGAAGGGTGCATGCGTGCGACCCAGAGGCGGCAATCGTGTTGTAGCCAGTGTCGTTGCCTTCGATACGAGAACGTCCGAAGAATGCGGCCTCAACTACGCGTTCGCCACGTGGTGTGTTGACTGCCGCAGGAAGCACGCGGACCATATCCGCGAAACCGCGCGCGGTTGTGTCGCACGCTTCTTGCATTTCGTTAATCTCGTATTCGTCCTTGATCATGCGGGCCCCTGACACAAAGGTCAGGAACTCTGCTTCACGATCGTGTGCTTTGATCTTGCCGTCGAGGGAGTCATCTTCACCTCGGATGACGAGAGTTTCCTTTTCTCCTTTGAACAATTCAGTCATTTCATCGAGGCGTCGAGTCTCGATCTCATAGCGCGCTTCTGCTTCTTCGGTTGTAAAACGTCGTCCCACCCAGAGTTCGCCGTAACGTGGGTCGCGGTAGAAAGCGTCGGTATCGCGAGTTGAGCGTGGATTGATGAAGAGAATTGGTTTGTGCCCGGCGCCAGTTGGCTCCATGACTAAGACCGCGTCAGCAGTTGCTTCAACTCCTGCAACGCCGGTGTAGTAGGCAAAAGCGGAATGAGGCCTAAAGTTGAAATCGGAGTCATTGCTTCGAACTTTGAAATTGCCGGCGGGGATCACCAAGCGAATGCCAGGGAAGGCCTCAGAGAGCGAATCACGTCTGGCAACGCACCAAGGCACTGCCGGGGCAGCACTGACTCCATGAAGAGGCGTCTGCGCCCATCCTGTCTTCATCAATTCGGCATAGGCATCCGAAGGCGTTGGGTCGTGTGCACGCTTGCTAGTGGTCGCTTTTTCGCTCATTTGCCAAGGGTACTCTCCAGCCAACGGCGAGCAAGGCGACACTTTTCGCGGTAATTAGCCAGTCAATTGCCTGTAAACTCCCCAAGTACTCGGAGACGTCGCATAGCCCGGTCGAGTGCGCCTCACTGCTAATGAGGTAACCCAGAAATGGGTTCGGAGGTTCAAATCCTCTCGTCTCCGCCAACGATTTCTGTACATAGCCCTTCCTGCGCGATAAATTGGCAAAATGGAAAGCGAAAAAGTCCTGGTCGAATTGTCGTTGATATCAGCACATGACGAAGTCGAGAACGTTCGAACCTTTGTATTTGAAAAAAAGAACCTACAGTGGACGGCCGGTCAGAGTCAGGCCTTTGTACTTCCAAATGCAGGCGGCACTGAGGAAGAGAATCAGCACTGGTTCACGATTTCCTCGGCACCAGTGGAAGGAACCGTCAACATTTCGACGCGGATATCGGCAAGCCCTTTTAAGACCGCGCTCAATGCTCTAAAGCCGGGCGAGAAGATCACCACGCATAGTTTGGGTGGGAAGTTCGTCTGGGAAGAGGACGACGATACGGCTGTGACGCTGGTTGCAGCCGGGATCGGAATCACGCCCTTTCGGAGCATTCTCTTGCAGCGAAGCGCCACCTCTAAGCCCTTGAGCGCAACCCTGCTCTATTTCAACCGTACCGATGCAGTGCCGTTCAAAAAAGAATTGGAGGACCTCGCCCAAAAACATCCGGGATTCACAATGAAACTCGTTATTGGCGAGACAGTTACTGCCGAGAAGATTCTCTTGATGGCCCCAACCGCACGCGAGCATGTTGTCTATCTCTCCGGACCTGCGCCGATGGTTTCCAGCATAGGCACAGCACTGAAGGAGGCGGGAATCGTTATCAAACAAGATCGCTTCCCCGGTTATGACGAGAGCAATTTCTAAAGAAAGCCCCATAGAGAGACTAAGAACATAGCGAAACATCTGGCGATGCCTTCTTTGCCTGCCGATAGAATTCGCGGGTGCTCCGAGCCCAGCAGACTGCTCCGGTAGCAAAACTAGGAAGGTGTGGTCTATGGCAACGTTTCGGATTGCAATAGTCGGAGCCGGTCCAGCCGGCTATTTTGCGGCCCAAGCGCTGCAGAATCTGACAACCGAGGATAAGTCCTTCGCTATCGACATGATCGAGCGCCTTCCGACTCCTTGGGGGTTGGTCCGAAGCGGTGTGGCCCCCGACCATCCAAAGATCAAAACCGTCTCCAAGGTTTTCGAGAAGGTTGCCACCGCTGGGAATTTTCGGCTCTTCGGCAATGTCGAGCTCGGAACCGATGTCGCAACTACTGACCTAATAGATAGGTATGACGCCGTCATTATCGCTACGGGATCATCCCTTGGGCGCAAACTCGGTATTCCAGGGGAAGAACTTTTCGGGTCCCTTTCAGCGGCTGACTTTGTCCCTTGGTACAACGGGCACCCTGATTACAAAGATCTCGTCGTGCCTGTCGATTGCGAAACCGCTGTCGTCATTGGCGCCGGAAACGTCGCCATGGATGTTGCTCGCATGTTGGCACTTGAGCCAAGTGAGTTGGACGAAACGGATACAGCAGATCACGCTCTCGAGGTTCTTCGCAGAAGCGCAATCCGTAAGGTAATAGTCTGCGCTCGCCGCGGTCCAGAACATGCAGCGTTCACGGCTCCAGAGCTCCGCGAATTGCCAAAACTTGAGCACACCAACGTCATCATTGATGCAGCCGAAATTCAGGCCGCACTCGCAAGGGTTGGCGATGAAGCCGAGAAAGATGTGAGAAGCAATCTGGCTGCGATGGAGCTGATTACGCAGACTGACAATTCTGGGCGCGATCGAACGATGGAATTCAAATTTTTCCTTGCCCCGCTTGAAATTCGAGGCACAGACCGAGCTGAAGAAATTATTCTTGGCATTAACAACATTGAAGATGGGAAAGTCGTTGCCACGGGTGAGACCACTACAATTAAATGCGGGCTTGTTATCTCGGCTATCGGATATGAAGCCTCATCAATTCATGGGGTTCCTTATGCAAAGGGCAAAGTCGAGAACGTCGACGGCCGTGTTGTTGGAACGAATGTCTATGCGGTGGGCTGGGCAAAGCGTGGCCCATCAGGCGTCATCGGCACCAACAAAAGCGATGCCAGTGACGTTGTTAAGTTGCTTATTGAAGATTTGCCGGCACAGCCAAAAGAAAGAGGCGATATCACCGATCTCATTGTTGGCCATCGCATTGACTTTTTTTGCTTTCACGGCACTAACACTATTTACATTAGCTTCAATCTGTACGGCATCTGGCGAAGAAGCCTACAAAGACTTTTACAAAGAACGTTCCCAAGTTGCAATTAAAGCATACACTCAAGCTGTTCTTGAGGCTTCA
>JANXZB010000053.1 GCA_025355765.1 Actinomycetes bacterium | reverse complement strand
ATACCTCGGAAGGGTCGAAGTTCAAGACGGTTATGTTGGATTCCAACACCGGCGAAACTTTCGTACCCAACGGGTCCCTTGGGCATCGATACAACGATTCTTCAATGGGAAAGTGGAACTTGGATCTGGAAGGCGTTGATCCGACTTTGACCGTTTATGACAATGAGAATGCCAGCAAAGCCACCGTGCTGATGCCGCGCTTTGATATGGGACAGGAAGATTCTGAAAGCGGCGGAGTGCTGCGCCGCGGCGTGCCGGTGATCAACATCGGAGATAAGAAAGTCACAACGGTTTATGACCTGATGCTCGCGCAATACGGTGTAAGTCGCGCCGGTCTAGATGGCGATTGGCCCTCTGACTATGAAGATAATTCGCCATACACACCTGCATGGCAAGAGGAAATCACCAGCGTTCCTGCCGTGCAGGCAATCCGCATCGCACGCGAATTCGCACAGAATGCCATCGACTCCGAGGGTCGCTCAATGATTCTTCTCGGGGCCGGTACCAATCACTGGTTCCACTCCGACACCATGTATCGCACCTTTCTGGCGCTGGTAACGCTTACTGGTTGCCAAGGAGTCAACGGCGGCGGCTGGGCGCACTACGTAGGGCAAGAAAAATGCCGCCCTGTTACCGGATGGGCACAGCTTGCTTTCGCCTCCGATTGGTCCAGACCTGCACGCCAGATGATCGGCACCGCGTTCTGGTACGTCTCAACAGATCAATGGCGATACGACGCACTTGGTTCTGAGTTGCTGGCCACTCCGTTGGGTGAAGATCGATTCAAAGACATGACCGCAATCGACGTGCTCGCTCAATCAGCGCGGATGGGCTGGATGCCCTCATATCCATCCCTGAATCGAAATTCTCTTGATCTGGTAGATGAGGCGCGCGCTCTTGGAGTCGAACCAGCGCAACACGTTGTCAACGAATTGAAGAAGGGTGACCTCAAGTTTGCAATTGAAGATCCCGATGCTCCCGAAAACTGGCCGCGCGTATTAACCGTCTGGCGTGCCAACATCTTGGGCTCATCCAGTAAGGGCAATGAGTACTTCCTCAAGCACTTGCTCGGAACCGACAACTCTGTGCGCGCCGAAGAGAATGCGCTAGAGGATCGCCCGCGAGATGTGAAATGGCAAGAAGATGCCGCCGATGGCAAATTGGATCTTCTCGTCTCAGTTGATTTTCGCATGACAAGTACTGGGCTCTTCGGTGACATCTTGCTTCCTGCGGCGACCTGGTATGAGAAGCACGATCTTTCCAGCACGGACATGCACCCCTTTGTTCACGCCTTTACTCCCGCGATCAATCCGCCATGGGAGACCAAGACTGACTACGACATCTTCCAAATGCTGGCTCGACAAGTGGCCGAGCATTCCAAAGGACATCTCGATGAGCGCGAAGACCTAATGGTTGTGCCTTTGATCCATGACACCCCAGATGCGATGGCCAATCCAGGCGGAGTTGTACTTGATTGGAAGAAGGGTGAAGTCGAACCGATTCCTGGCGTGACGATGCCGAAACTCATTGTCGTGAAAAGGAACTACACGCAGATCGGTGAGAAAATGGCCGCCCTCGGTCCCCTCATCGATCAGTTGGGAACGAATACGAAGGGCGTGCCAGTCAGCGTGCTTCCGGAGATAGAACTTCTCAAGCGCACCAACGGGGTAATCTCCCATGGCGTTGCGGCAGGCCGCCCATCCCTCGCCCGGGATGTTGATGCTTGCGAAACAATCTTGGCACTTTCTGGGACGACAAATGGACGCGTTGCCGTTGCTGGTTTCCGTTCACTTGAACAGCGAACCGGACAGAAGCTCACCGACCTGGCTTTAGATAATGAAGGAAAGAGAATTACCTTCGCAGACACGCAAGCTAGACCCGTCCCCGTCATCACCAGTCCTGAGTGGTCGGGGTCCGAACACGGTGGTCGACGCTACACGGCTTTCGCCATCAACGTTGAGCGCTTGAAACCCTGGCACACACTCACTGGTCGCCAGCACTTCTTCATCGACCATGATTGGATGACCGAACTCGGGGAGCAACTTCCAGTATTTAGACCGCCGTTGAATATGCACCGCATCTTCGGCAACCAAGCAGATGGCGTTGAGAAGGAAGTGACCGTTCGCTACCTCACCCCTCACTCCAAATGGTCCATTCACTCTGAGTATCAAGACAATCTCTTCATGCTCTCGCTCTCACGCGGCGGACAGGAAATCTGGATGAGTGTCGAGGATGCCGAGACGATCGGCGTAAAAGACAATGAATGGATCGAGGCGTACAACCGAAATGGCGTCGTCGTCGCTCGTGCATGCGTATCTCATCGAATGCCGGCCGGCACAGTTTTCATGTATCACGCTAAGGATCGCGTCGTGGATGTACCCCTTGCGGAAACTTCCGGAAAACGCGGCGGAATTCACAACTCCCTCACGCGCTTGATGATCAAGCCGACGCACCTCATCGGCGGATACGCGCAACTTACATTTGCATTCAACTACCTCGGACCAACCGGCAACCAACGCGATGAAGTTACAGTGATTCGTCGCCGATCACAGGATGTGGAGTACTAATGAAGGTTATGGCCCAGATGGGCATGGTGATGAACCTTGATAAGTGCATCGGTTGTCACACGTGCTCTGTCACCTGCAAGCAAGCATGGACCAACCGCTCCGGCCTCGAATATGCCTGGTTTAACAACGTGGAGACACGTCCCGGCCAGGGATACCCGCGCCGCTATGAAGATCAAGAGAAAGCCAAGGGCGGATGGATCCGCACAAAGGGCGGCCGTCTGAAACTCAAAGGCGGAAGCAAGGCGCGTCGATTGCTCTCCATCTTCTCCAACCCTCGAATGCTCAACATCAAGGACTACTACGAACCGTGGACCTACGAGTATGACAATCTGATCACTGCTCCGTTAGGCCAGCAGACACCTGTAGCTAGGCCGAAATCACTTCTCACAGGCAAACCAATGAAGATCGAATGGTCGGCAAACTGGGATGACGATCTCGGTGGCGGTCCTGTCAACATCGAGAAAGATCCGATCCTACAAAAACTTGCCGAGGATGTCACAACGAAGGTAAAGCTCGAATTTGAGCAGACCTTCATGTTCTATCTTCCGCGCATCTGCGAGCACTGCCTAAACCCGGCTTGCGTGGCGGCCTGTCCATCAGGTGCCATTTACAAGAGAGCCGAGGACGGCATCGTTCTCGTTGATCAGCAGCAATGCAAGGGTTGGCGCATGTGCGTCTCGGCATGCCCGTACAAGAAGATCTACTTCAACCATAAAACTGGCAAGGCCGAAAAATGCACCATGTGTTATCCCCGTTTGGAAATCGGGTTGCCGACGGTCTGCGCTGAAACCTGCGTCGGACGCCTTCGCTATCTCGGTCTCTTCCTATACGACGCCGACAAAGTCAACGGTGCCGCATCGGTTGAGAACGACCAGGATCTCTATGAGGCTCAGATGGACCTCCTCCTTGATCCCGATGACCCCGAGGTATTGGCTGCTGCTCGCGCCGAAGGAATGCCCGAGGATTGGATCGCCGCAGCGCAGAAATCTCCCGTCTATAAATTGGCAAAGGTCTATCGCGTTGCGCTGCCTCTTCACCCTGAATATCGCACCATGCCAATGGTTTGGTACGTGCCTCCGCTATCGCCAATCGTGGACGTCCTCACCGAAACCGGACATGACGGCGAAGAAGTTGGCAATTTATTCGGAGCAATTGAGGCCCTGCGTATTCCATTGGAATACTTAGCTGAAATGTTCTCCGCCGGAGATGTCTCAGTTGTAACCGGCACACTTCGCAAACTCTCCGCGATGCGCTCGTACATGCGCGATATCAATTTAGGCCGCGAACCACGGGCAGAGATTCCTGAGGCAGTGGGCATGACCGAAGAATCGATCTATGAGATGTACCGATTACTTGCAATTGCCAAGTACGAAGATCGCTACGTCATTCCCGCGGCACATACCGAGCAGGCCAAGGAACTGGACCATCTGGGATGCTCCCTCGACGGCATTGAAGGCGTGGAGAATTTCGGTGGAGGACCCTTTGGTCAATCCTCCGGCAACCCCGTGCCCGTGACAATTGAGAGTTTCCTCATGGCAAAAGAACGGCAGACAAAATGAGCGTCTCCACCGCACAGTTGATCGCTTCATCTCTCTTGATCTACCCGGAAAAAGAGGTGATGGCCAAGCGAGTCGAACTGGAGTCACTGGCAAAGCAACTAGATCCCGAATGGGGCCAGCCACTTCTTGAATTCCTCGACGCCACATTCTTGATGACGCTGGATGAGTTACAGCGCCACTACGTGGAAATCTTCGACATGCGCCGGCGATGCTCCTTGTTCCTCACTTCCTGGACCCACGGCGATACTCGCAATCGAGGTATGGCGCTGATCTACTTCAAAGCAAAATACAAAGATGCAGGGATTATCTTGTCGGAGGAGGAACTTCCAGATCACCTTGCCGTGGTCCTTGAATTCGCGGCCCTTGTAGATCCTGTTGAGGGAAATCTCCTTCTTGCCGAACATCGCGCGCCTATCGAATTGATCAGAGACGCATTGCGCAGCGCAGGGTCTCTCTATGCCCACGTTCTCGACGCCATCGTTGCGACATTGCCACCAATGACCCCAGAGATCGAAGAACGCGCCCGAGCCCTGGCGCTGAATGGCCCTCCTGTGGAATTCGTCGGCCTAAGTGGCGCTTTAACAATTGCTCTCGAGCCTTATTCAACTGTTCCCGCATTTACAACCAATGGAGCAAACATATGAGTTCCTTAGACATCATGCTCTGGTCAGTTCTGCCCTATGCAGCAATTGGATCCTTCGTTGTCGGGTCGATCTGGCGCTATCGCTACGACAAGTTCAACTGGACCACTCGATCCTCCCAGATCTACGAGGGGAAAATGCTTCGCATTGCGGGGCCACTCTTTCACTTGGGCCTTTTTGCAGTCATCGGCGGCCACATTGTCGGATTGCTCATTCCAATGAAATGGACTAATGCAATCGGGGTTAGCCAGGAGATGTACCACGTAGGTGCAATCACTATGGGCAGCTTTGCAGGAGTTGCGACCTTATTGGGAATTGCATTGTTGATCTATCGTCGCCGCACCACTGATACCGTCTTCGTAGCGACAACCAAGAATGACAAGACGATGTACATTTTTTTAGTTGCGACTCTTCTGGCTGGATCCAGTGCAACGCTCTCGAGTGCCGGTGTCATCGGCACCGAACATAACTACCGTGAGACTGTCTCTCCATGGTTTAGGTCCATTTTGCTATTCCGCCCCGATGCGGCCCTTATGGCAAACACACCTCTAGCTTTTCGAATTCATGCAGTCGTTGGCATGTTGCTCTTCATCATCTGGCCATTTACCAGGCTAGTTCACGCCATGACGGCACCTGTTGGGTACATGTTCCGTCCACCGATTATCTATCGCACGCGCGATGGCAGATCGGTTGCGGGAAATCGAAAGGCCCGACCAGGTTGGGAAAAAGTGAAGTACTAAGTGTGCAAAATATTCAACTGTTTAAGGGCAACTCTCGGCCAATTTAACTGACGCCAGGGTCACGGTTATTGACTGTGGAACGATCTTCCCAACAGCTGGGGACTGTCTGCAGACTTTCCAATTGCTATCTATGATTTGCCAGCGCTCCAGTCCGGCTGCATCTGTTTGATCCATAATGTAACTTCCCAGAGATTGCAGTAGATCCTGAGCCAGCTGAAGGTTCATCCCCACGACAAGCGGCATCTTAAATGTATCCTTAGGTGACGGAGTCGGCGCCTTCGCCTTCCAAACTACTTTCATTCCGACTTTTTTACAGACAAAGGTTGTCTTTCCTGGTTTGAAGATTGCACCCGCGGGGTTACAAGCATCGCCATCCTTGAGCGATGAAGCGTTTGCAACAGGAATACTTACAAGAAGCAGACAGAGTGTCAATGAAGCGGCACTGACGTGAGAAGATTTTATTACGTCCCCAACCGATAGGAATAATCCTTAGCACCATAGATCTTTTGAGATTTTTCAGCAACAGTTTTGAGTAGTGGTGACCGATCAAATTCTCGGCAGGGCAACCGTTTCCCTGAAAGTCATCAGGAGTAGCCGAACATCTCCACATTGGCATTTAGAATCAAACAGAATGGGTGGCCGATCGGGTCTAAGTAAACGCGAAAATTGGTCGCCGATTGAAACGGAGATTTCGTCGCTCCCAAAGCGAGAACTCTTTCTTCTGCCAAATCTAGATCTTTCACGTGGAAGTCAAGGTGCATCTGCTGCGGAACCGGACCATCGGGCCAGGTGGGCGCTACGTAATTGCTAATTTTCTGAAAACAAATTGCCTCTTCACCATCGCGCAAAAGGCAGTACCAGGTGACTTTCCCGGGATCGAAGTCCCCCAAAGGTTCCATCTCAAGTCCGGAGAGCTTCGAATAGAACTGGGCAAGGGCAAGTGGGTCCGGACAATCAATGGCTGGATAGGAATACTTGGCAATTGGCATGGATAGAAGTTACCTAACTCATCTC
>JANXZB010000044.1 GCA_025355765.1 Actinomycetes bacterium | reverse complement strand
TTCAAGGCATTTACCGAGGTGGCAATCAGCCATGTCGGATGATCCGAGCCCTCTAGAAGAGTAAGAAGACGCTCACCTTCACTCGGATCGTTGGCAACCTTTATCTCGATGTATGGGTCAATGAGGGAGGGAATTTCCAATTCTGCCAGTGCAGCTTCATCGACCTCGTTGTTACTGCTTCGAATAAGTAAGACAGGCTTAATCACGGGTGGAACCCAAACGCGAACCTAATGGAGTTTTCAAGATTTCACTGGCGAGGGCCAATCCGAGTTGATGCGCTGCAGCGAGGTCTTCAATGCCCAATGGGCTTCTAACCATGGTGGCGCGCTCGTGCTCGTCCGCATCAGGGGCGGAGAGTTCGGCAATCAGCGTGAGTGTTCCATCATTGAATTCTCCGAGGGCGCCAATCGCGGTGGCACATGTTGCACCAATCCCCACGAGAATTGCGCGTTCGGCGGTTGTCACAAACCTTGTCAACGGATCGTTTAGCAGAGCGAGAGTGGAGATAAGTTCGGCGTCATCGCTTCTGCACTCAACGGCAAGGGCACCCTGAGCGGGTGCGGGCAAAAGGAGATCTGAAGTGAAAAACTCCGTAATTTTGTCAGCATGACCAACGCGATTTAATCCCGCCGCCGCCATCACAGCAGCGTCATATTCTCCCTCTTCCACTTTCCGCAAACGGGAGTCCACATTTCCACGCATAGGAAGGACAAGCAGGTCAGGGCGGACATGAAGGATGCGAGCAGATCGTCGTGGTGAAGAAGTTCCAACCCTTGCGCCCGCAGGCAAATCCATCAGTGACAGGCCGTTGCGTGATATCAAGGCATCGCGATAATCCTCGCGTTTGGGAACGGCCGCAATCTCAATATGCCGCTCTGACAGCGAGGGGAGATCCTTGAAGGAATGGACAATCACATCAACTTCTCCGCGCAAAAGGGCGGTGCGAAGGGCTGTCACGAACACACCGGGACGAGCCGGCTTTGTCAGCGAAGTAGTTACATCATCGCCCTCAGTGCGAATAATTCGCTCTGAAATCTTGTAGCCTGCCAAGGTTTCTAGAGATGAACTGATGATCCTGGTCTGCGTTGTTGCAAGAAGACTTCCCCTAGTGCCAATGATTAATGGGCGATCAGACATCTTCTGGCGTCTCAACATCGATTCCGAAGAGAACCTGAATTGCCGTCCGGTAATCATCCTGTTCGCCATCGCGAACCAGGCTGCGAGCGCGCACCGACGGCGTGTGAAGCAGGGCATTTGTGACTCGGTGAAGCGAGAACTCAACATCGGCTGCGATCGCATCACCAACTCGGTCTCGCACCCGCTTCACCTCTAGGTCGATCAAAATTCCCACGTGAGAGCGCATGGCGGAGATTGCCGGATCCATAGTGCGGGCTGATTGCTCGTTCTCAAATTTCACAACGGCCTTCTGCACTATGTCGCGAGCTTCTTCGATTTCCTCACCGTGTTCTTTGGGCGCATTGACGCGAACTACCTCGAGATCGATCACATCCACCGATTCCAAGGCTCGGACATCTGAGGCAAAGTCAGATGAAAGAGCGACATCGATCATCGGGAGAAACTTGTCTCCTCTGGCGGCACGAACAAAATCGGCATTAAGAATCGAGGTCGCATTGCCACTGCAGCCAACGACGAGATCAGTATTTGCCAGCGCCTCTTGAAGCCCATCGTTGGAAATCGGCGTGGTGTCATGGGTTTCGCTGAACTGCCGTGCCCGACCAGTTGCAGAGTAAATGGATATTTCTTTACATCCGCGACGCTGCAAAGCGGCCACAGCAACTCTCGCATAGGCACCGGTGCCTAAAACCATGGCCCGCTTTCCGGCAATCGCGCCGTATCGTGACTCGACGACATTGAGCGCGACATCAACAATTGATCGGCCTGCCGCCCCTAATCCGGTTGAACTTGTCACCACTTTCGACGTGGCCAATGCTCGCTGAAAGAGCTGCTCTAGCAGCGGTGTGGTTGTCTTCTCTTTCTGCGCGTGTGTGAAAGCCGTACGAACCTGTCCGGCGATCTCGGCTTCACCAACGATCATCGAATCCAACCCCGCGGCCACGGAGAAGACGTGTTCTACGACGGAGAAACCCGCGGAGACCTGCAGCGAATGATTCGTCTGCTCGGCCCCAAGCCCTGATATCTCGCTGATCGCCTGGAGGGCGTGATCGACCGTGGAGTGAAAAACTTCAGTCTCGAAATAGACTTCAAAGCGATTACAGGTCGCTACGAGCACCCCGCCCGAAATACCGGTTTCTGATGCTGGCGCAGAGAAAAGACGCTCTCGAATCTGGCTAGCTTCTCTTTCGAGCAATTCGAGTTTGGATAGTGCCAGATTGTGGTGACTTGCACCAATGAGTACCAACGCCACTCGCGAATAGTAGTCCCATTTCAATGGCATGATGATCCCGTGCCCTTGCCATCAAATCACCCGCTGGTTACTGGGTTTACAGCGCATTCCCAGTTAGTTCAGGCCTATGGCGGTATTCGTAGTGGACACCTCCCCATTTGGTTCATGCGCCAAGCCGGTCGCTCGCTGCCCGAGTATCGCGCCCTCCGCGAGGGTGTGCCCATGCTTGATTCATGTTTGCGGCCCGAGATGGCAGCTGAAATCACCCTTCAACCCGTTCGCCGTCACAATGTCGATGCTGCGATATTTTTTAGCGACATTGTCATTCCTCTGAAGCTTGCCGGTGTCGATGTAGACATCGTTGCTGGGGTTGGACCAGTCATGGCCCACCCAATCAGAACTCGCGAGGATTTCAATTCGCTTCGCGAACTGGACGTCGATGCACTTTCTCCGATCACGCAAGCAATTCACATTGTTACCGCGGAACTTGGCAAAACACCGCTCATCGGATTCGGCGGCGCGCCCTTCACCCTGGCTTCATATTTGATTGAGGGTGCCCCATCGAAGGATCTCCCAATCACTCGGGCGTTGATGAAGAACGATCCAGAACTCTGGAATGACATTCTCGCGTGGGTTTCACGAACTACCAGTTCATTTATCCGAGCCCAAGTAGTGGCAGGGGCGAGTGCTCTACAGCTTTTTGATTCCTGGGCAGGACGTCTCTCCAAAGATGAGTATCTTCGTTTTGCAGCGCCACATTCCAAGACGGTGATGACTTCACTTTCCGATCTGCCTGTTGCTCGAGTCCATTTCGGAACAAAAACCGGATCAATGCTTCCTGAAATGCGAGACGTCGGAGCCACCGTTATGGGCATTGATACCGACACTCCTTTAGATGTTGCGAACTCTTTACTAGGTGGCGATATCCCCTTGCAAGGCAATATTGACCCCGAGAAACTGAGTGGCCCGTGGGATGCATTGAAAATGCATGTAATCGACGTCATCCAGCGTGGATCAGTGGCTCCGGCTCACATAGTGAATCTAGGACATGGAGTACCTCCAGACGCTGATCCCGAGGTTCTAACCCGATTGGTCGCCTTCGTCCACGAGCAGTAGCAACAACGCCTCCGAGGTGAATCTCGATGATACAAGTGAGATAATCCCCCAATGACTGAGCAACTGAGCAAGGCCACCGCACGCGAAATCAACGAAACGATCCGCTACACATCGTGGACTGTTCTGCGCCGTACTCAACCCCTTGAATCACCGAGGAAGGCTGTCGAGGAATTCTTAGGTGTATTGAAGCAGGCAAGCGACAAAGACGTACAGCTGCGCGGCATCTACGACGTCTCAGGAATGCGTGCAAACGCCGACATCATGCTCTGGTTTCATGCTCCCTCTGCCGGACTCATTCAAGAAACACTCCGAGAAATTCGGCGAACTGCCCTTGGTCGCGCTACTGAGACATCGTGGGCGGCAATGGGATTGCACCGACCTGCCGAGTTCAACAAGGGACATGTTCCCGCCTTTATGGCCGGAGATAAACCCAAAGACTGGATCACGGTCTATCCGTTTGTCCGCTCATACGATTGGTACATCCTTCCGGAAGAGGAACGGCGAGAAATGCTCGTCGAGCACGGAATGGCCGCGCGCGGTTACAAGAATTTGTTGAGCAATACTGTCGCCGCATTTGCCCTAGGTGATTATGAATGGATCCTTGCTCTGGAATCCGATGACCTTCATGACTTGGTAGACATGATGCGCGATCTACGGGCAACAAAAGCACGGTTGCACGTCCGCGAGGAGACCCCATTTTTCACAGGGCGAATTATTGAACCGGGCGCTATTGAAGAATTGCTTGCATGACCTACGACGCCGTTTTGCTCACTTCTTTCGGCGGTCCGGAAAATCCCGAAGAGGTAATGCCTTTTCTTGAAAGAGTCACTGCCGGTCGTGGGATCCCGCGCGAGCGCCTTGAAGAAGTTTCTCATCATTACTTGGCACTCGGCGGCGTTAGCCCGATCAACGAACAGAACCGTGAGCTACTTGCACACCTTCGCGAAGAACTGAAATCTCGAAACATTAATGTCCCTACCTACCTTGGCAACCGAAACTCCGAACCATACTTTGCCGATGTGCTACGAGAAATATATGCCGACGGTCATCGACGAGTCCTCTCCTTGGTAACGAGCGCTTACTCCTCTTACTCAGGATGCCGGCAATACCGCGAAAATTTGGCCAAAGCACTAGTTGACGCAGATCTAGTAGGAAAAATGGAGATCGACAAAGTCCGCAATTACTTCGACCATCCAGGATTTGTTCTTCCCTTTGCCGACGGCCTTGTTAGAGCCTTGAAAACACTCACCGATGAAGGCTTTGCCCCCGGTGATATCCATATCTTCTTCACTACTCACTCTGTCCCCATTGCTATGGCAGAAACCTCAGGTCCCGAGAGTATGCGCGGGTCTTTTATCGATGGCGTTTATGTTGCCCAGCACAATGCCGCGGCCTATGCCATTCTTGAAATAACCAGCAAGGACTTGGCCTTCCCGCTTCCAGACTGGTCGCTGGTGTATCAATCACGCAGTGGCGCTCCACATATGCCTTGGCTCGAACCTGACATTGGCGATGCACTACGCGAAAGCGCCACCTTGGAAACAAAAGCCGTTGTCATAATGCCGATCGGATTCGTGAGCGACCACATCGAAGTGATCTGGGATCTCGACAATGAAGCCCAATCAGTAGCCGACGAAGAGGGCCTTCGGTTCATCCGCGTGGCAACTCCCGGAAAATCAGAAGAGTTTGTATCTGGCTTGGTAGATCTACTGGAAGAGCGTCTGGCCAATTCAGAGAAAAAAGCACTCTCGCCCATCGGGCCTTGGGCGGATTTTTGCGCCGTAGGTTGCTGCCCGAATCTGCGGCATGGGTTGCCAGTAGTCGCTGAGAACGCCAACTAACCGCATATGGCAAAGAGCAGTAGGAAAGGGGGCCCTTTCGATCCTGCCGTATTGCGTGTCCTGTCATCCCTTGCCCTTGGAATGTTTCTGGCCGCACTTGATCAGACGGTCATGTCCACGGCTGGTGCGACCATTGCCACCCATTTCGGGCAACTCTCTGGTCAAGGGTGGCTCCTGACTTCCTATCTATTAGCGTCCCTGATCACGACTCCCATCTACGGTCGCCTCTCAGATGGCTTTGGAAGACGCCCTCTCTTTGTCGCCGCGCTGGCAATCTTCATCGTGGGATCTCTGGTTTCGGCCGTAGCACCAACATTCGGACTCCTGGTTATTGGACGCACCGTACAGGGTCTGGGTGCCGGTGGCCTCTTCTCACTGGCCTTCGCCGTCATATCCGACCTGGTGCCTCCACGCGAAAGAGCGCGTTACATACTCGTATTTGTCGTGGTTTTCGGATCTTCAAGCCTGCTGGGCCCGATAGTCGGCGGCGTGATCGCCACACAAAATTCCATTTTGGGAATTGTCGGGTGGAGGTGGATTTTTCTCCTTAACATTCCAATTGCTCTCTATGCGATAGTGCGGGCATTGCGGTTCCTCCGCGTAAAACAAGAGCTTCACCGAAACCGTTTTGACTGGTGGGGCGTCTTACTCTTCAGCGTATTCGTTCTGACACTTCTGCTCCTTAGCCAGAATCTCAAATCGGCAGCAATGCACCAGTGGCGACCATATTTGTTCGCGCTCCTTCTTGCGAGTTTTTTCTTATTCTTAATCGTCGAACGCGCCCTAGGTGAGAGTGCATTGATCCCCCTGCATTTCTTCGTGAACCGGCTCTTCACCGTAACTCTTACAGCCAGCATGGTTTCGGGTGCAGCCATGTTGATCGGACTTGTTGTTGTTCCGCTGTCAGTGCAAGTGGTGCAAGGGGAAACCCCTGCAATTGCAGGCGCCATTCTTCTAACAATGGGATTTGGAAATCTATTTGGGTCGGGATTGGCAAGCCGATCCGTGGCAAAGACCGGTCAGTATCGATGGCTGGCCACCCTTGGCCTGCTGGCATTTGCGGTTGGTTTTGCGATTCTCGTTTTCAGCGCGGGGTTACCAGCTGTAGTAAGCGCCGTGATCGTAATGGGCTTTGGATCAGGTCTCGTTACACAATTTGGATCTGTAGTGGCCCCGCACGCGTTAGGCGAGCGCCATCGCGGATCGGGATCTGCCATCAACACCTTCGCGCGTCAGTTCGGCGGCGTCCTCGGAAGCGGCCTTTCGTTGGCAACGATCTTTCAACTCTGGAAAAACCACGGGGATATCTCGGCAACTTCGCTTGGCAACTCTGGCACTTCGCTTCGAAACTTGAGTCAGGCGGCCCGCCATAACTTCATAACGTCGGCAAGGCCTGTCTATGCAACAACTGCTCTGGTGCTCTTGCTGGCCGCCGCTCTCACCCGGTTTATCCCGAATGAGAAGTTCGAGCACGCAGAGGAGCTTTCCGTGTAGCTCTCATATTGACATTCATCGATATGAGAGTTAATCTCCTCATACCGAAATTCGTCGATATGAATGGGAAGGTTCACGATCATGGCTGATGTAAAAATAGAAGAATTAACAGTTGCTAATGCTTGCTCTTGCGATACCGATGGCGGCGCATCTGCCTGCTGCTCTGATTCAAGCGCCAGCCAATCTTGCTGCTAAGCAGGGCCGGTCTTAACTTGGAGTCGGAGTTGGAGTTGCCGATGATTCAGGTTGCGGGGCGGCAACCTTAGGGTGGGCTAGAAGATAGTCCACCACGTCCGCCGTGAAATTCATTGAGAGATGCGGTACGTGCTCGGCTCCGCTAATTGTCCAAAATTCAACATCTGCGTTATCAGCACATTCGGTGTACTGATACTGAGTGGTTTCGGATCCCCTCTGTTTTGAATCCAAATCCAGTTTCTCGGGAAGCTTAAAGACAGTCTTTGAACAATGATTCAAGGCACCCCAGATCGCGGCGGTTTTCACCGCCCCTGGAATGACCTTGCCCATCATGTGATTGCCACTAAAGGTCACATCCTTAGTACCCCAAATCTCCAAGATGTTTATCGGCGAAGAGGGTTTGCACATTGATGACTTGGCATACCCGCCGCCAGCCATGCTGACTACGGCTGCGATGCGATCTGCATGCAAGCAAGCCATTGTGTTTGCCATGAAACCACCGTTTGAGTGACCGATTACGTAAATCCGATCGGGATCAACCGTGTAGTTCTTTGAAACCTGATCGATGATGCTCATCAGGTACGCATTGTCATTAACTTTTGGCGTATGGATGTCACAGCACTCTGGGGTTGCATTCCAAAATCTTGTACCTGACTTGTCGGCAGTTCCATTTGGATGCACATAGAGAATCCCTCGCGCTTCAGCAACCGGCGTGAGGTTCAAATATTTTTCGAACTTGTCACCTGATTGCTGGTAGCCGTGCAGGGCAATTATTAGCGGTGCAGGAAATGCCGCATTGTATGTGCTCGGTACGAAAAGTTTGAATGGGCGCGGTCCGCCAAACGAAATATCCGCGGCATTACCCGACGGCGTTCCGACAAAAACTACAAGAAAAAGGGCGCTAACCACTAGGAAAACGGTCTTCGGCCTCGAGGAGTTCACGGGCTCATGCTAACCAGCCACCCTGAGAACGTCTGCTCTCCCTCTCCGCGGGAATTGCGCTCGGGTGTGACCAAGATCCCCTGAGAGTTTTGCTTTCATGGTTTACATCTGCGCGCAAAGTGGGAAGATACTCGCGTGGGTAAACCTGTAGTCTCCCTTGATCAAGTAACTATTCGATTCGCTGGAGATAGCGGCGATGGTATGCAACTAACCGGTGACCGCTTCACTATGGACACCGCCAGTTTGGGCAATGACCTATCAACTTTGCCCAACTACCCCGCTGAGATTCGAGCCCCCCAAGGAACTTTTGCGGGGGTCTCTTCATTTCAACTCCATTTTGCCGACCACCTGATTCAAACCCCTGGTGATGCGCCAGACATTCTGGTTGCCATGAACCCAGCCGCGCTCATGGCGAACATTAAAGACCTGCCACGTGGCGCCACCATCATTGTCGACCAGGATGAATTCACAACTCGCAATCTCTCCAAAGTCGGTTACGAGGCCAATCCCCTTGAAGATGGATCCCTTGACAGTTACAAAGTTCATGCCGTCGGTCTGACTTCCCTTACGGTCGCGGCCCTATCCGGACTTTCACTCTCACGCAAAGAGGCCGAGCGCTCGAAGAACATGTTCGCCCTGGGTCTGCTCTCCTGGATGTATCACCGCCCAACAGAGGCAACTGAGAGTTTCTTGAAAGCCAAGTTCGGCAAGAAGCCGGAGATTCTGGCGGCAAACCTGCTTGCTTACAAAACGGGTTGGAACTACGGCGAAACCACCGAAGATTTCGCAGTGTCATACGAGATCGCACCAGCAAAAATGCCAGCGGGAAAGTACCGAAATATCAGCGGAAACACTGCTCTGGCACATGGACTCATAGCCGCTTCTCAACTTAGCGGTTTGAAATTATTTCTTGGCTCTTACCCGATCACTCCAGCATCGGACATTTTGCACGAGTTGTCCAAGCACAAGAAGTTTGGCGTCATCACGTTCCAAGCCGAAGACGAAATCGCAGCCATCGGCGCAGCACTTGGTGCTGCATACGGTGGAGCACTCGGCATCACCGCAACTTCCGGTCCAGGACTTGCTCTCAAGGGCGAAACCATCGGCCTTGGCGTAATGCTCGAATTGCCTTTAATCATCATCGATGTTCAACGCGGCGGACCTTCAACTGGTCTGCCCACCAAGACTGAACAAGCCGACCTTTTGCAGGCGATGTACGGCAGAAACGGCGAATCACCAGTAGTAGTACTTGCTCCATCCACACCAAGTGACTGCTTCGCAATCGCCCTCGAGGCCGCGCGTATCGCCACCACTTACCGCGTACCGGTCATGATTCTTTCGGATGGGTACATCGCAAATGGCTCAGAGCCGTGGAAGATCCCCTCGATGTCCGAACTTCCCGATCTGCATGTTGAATTTGCCAAGACACAAGAGGATTTCTTGCCGTATCTGCGCGATACAAAGACCCTTGCAAGGCCCTGGGCGATACCAGGCACCAAGGGCCTAGAACATCGCATTGGCGGAGTTGAGAAAGCAGATAAGACCGGTGCCATCTCCTACGATCCAATGAACCACGATCTGATGGTTCGCGCTCGTGCTGCCAAGGTAGCGGGAGTTGAAATCCCAGAGCTAACTGTCGATGATCCCAAAGGCGATGCAGACGTACTTCTACTTGGTTGGGGATCTACTTTCGGGCCAATCGCCGCTGCAGTCGAGTCATTGCGCGCGAACGGTGAAAACATCGCCCAAGCCCACCTTCGTTACATCAATCCGTTCCCAAAGAATTTAGGCAAAGTATTGGAGCGCACTCAAAGGTGATCGTCCCGGAAATGAATCTGGGTCAACTATCAATGCTGCTCCGCTCGCAGTATCTCAAAGACATCATCGGCTACAACATGGTGCGCGGTCTTCCCTTTACCACCGCTGAAATTATGGAAGCTGCGATGGAGGTGCTCCATGACTGAAGTTACGTTAACGAAGAAGGACTTCACATCAGACCAGGAAGTGAAGTGGTGTCCCGGATGTGGTGACTACTCCATCCTTTCCACAGTCCAGTCATACCTTCCCGAACTTGGTGTTCCCCGAGAGAACGTAGTCTTCATCTCTGGCATTGGTTGTTCGTCGCGCTTTCCTTACTACTTGGATACATATGGCATGCACTCCATCCATGGACGTGCTCCAACGATCGCATCTGGGCTCGCTATCTCGCGACCTGACCTTTCAATCTTCGTCATCACCGGCGATGGAGATTCGCTCTCAATTGGTGGAAACCACTTGATTCATGCTCTGCGTCGCAACGTGAACATCAAGATTTTGCTCTTTAACAACCGTATTTACGGTCTCACCAAGGGCCAGTATTCGCCAACCAGCGAACAGGGCAAGGTCACAAAATCAACTCCTTTGGGTTCCCTCGATACCCCATTCAATCCAGTATCGCTGGCGATCGGGGCTGAGGCATCCTTCGTTGCAAGGTCAATTGATAGCGATCGAAAGCACCTCACCGAAGTCCTTCGCGCAGCGAGCGCACATAAGGGATCAGCGTTGATCGAGATCTACCAGAACTGCCCGATCTTTAATGATGGTGCATTCGACACGGTCAAGGACAACGAGACTAAAGATGGCGCGCTCTTGAAGATGGTTCACGGCGAGCCAATCAAGTCTGCAACTCATGGTCTTGTTCATGCTGGTTCTTCGTTGAAACTCGTGGAATTGGGATCAGTGGCAGAGAGCGAGCTCGTGGTTCACGACGTTCACAATCCCGATCCAAGTTACGCATTCGCACTTTCGAGATTCTCGAATTCGAAGTTGGACCATGTGCCAGTTGGCATCTTCCGAGATGTAGAGCGTGCCGAATACGGATCACAAGTCAATGGCCAAATCTCAGACATCATCGCTGCGCAAGGTGCGGGAGATCTCGAGACACTCCTAACCAGCGGCGACACATGGGATGTGGCGTAAGGAATTACTTTCAGATCGACATCCTTGTGGCCCATTGTTTGACAGGGTCTGAGGAATCAGATTTCGCTAGGAATTCAAACATCGCAAAACGATCCTCGCCACGTGCAGTAAACATCTTTCCCACAGAAATTCCGTGAGCGGGTTGATAAGTGATTTCAATTGCATCGCCCGCACTCACTTGCCCTTCCTGAATAATTCTCAAGTAAGCACCCGGGCGACCCGCATCCGTAAACTCCTTGATTAAGTCGGGTCGATCCCAAAATCCTGCGAAGACTCGACAAGGCGTTCTTGGTTGTGCGACTTCAAGAATTGCACTTCCAATATGCCACAGTTCCCCGATTACGGCACCAGAGACATCAATTCCTTGCGTAGTCAGATTTTCTCCGAAGCGACCGCATGCGATTGACATTCCGAGCTCACTTTCCCACCACGCCGCATCTTCACGCGCATAGGAATAGACCGCCTTGTCGTACCCGCCATGGACCTTCGTATCTCCTACGAAATCACCTCCCACCGAGTTGTTCGCCAAATTGACCGGTCGATCCACGGATCTCTTATCGATCCCGCTGCGACCTTTCTCCCCTGCCCACGGTTCTTCGTGTACGAACGCGGTGACATTGACGGATAACAATCTCCCCATCTGCGGCCTCATAAGCGGAAACTATAGAGGTGGCTGATAACTTCTCCACCTCTCCTTCACGTCGAAACCCAGTGATATGACAGTTCGAAGGCTGGCTTCATTGATGCTTGCCCCGCCAGTGCCGAATAGTTCAACACCCGCTTTTACCCACTCAATGATGGCGGCAGCAGCCAAAGCTTTTCCGAAACCCCTACCTCGATATTCACGAAGAACTGAAGCGAAATCCAATTCAACAAGATTCTCCCGGGGACTTGTGGCCAAGACCCCCACAAGAACACCATCAGAGAATGCGCCGAATATTCTATTGTTTGAAGCCCAGAGTCCTCGGATAATTTCAATCGTCGGTAGAAGACGCATATTTGCCGGAGTTCTCGGGTAATCAGGATTATTTGCGGTTTCAAGTAGAAGAACTTCCTCTGCCGAATCAACTCCAATTTCTCTAACATCAACCCCAATACTGTTCGCATTCGCGATGGCCGCCAAAAAACTTTCAGTGTCCCCGTCCACGCTAAGGCGTGCTCCCCATGATTCCCCGATCAAGGTGTATCCCAGCGATTCCAATTCCAAACATCGAGGATCGGCATCGCGAAGAATCTGAGTCTCTCTCACCATAAGTTGGAGTGTATCTGCGCTGGATTCGATTCCGTCGATTGTTTTCAGTACTAATATGAGAAGGCTCCACCTATATTACGAGTGGAGCCTTCCCGGAGATATGCCCCTGACAGGAATCGAACCTGCATCTGCGCTTTCGTTAGGAACGTGCTCTATCCGTTGAGCTACAGAGGCACCTCCAGAAAGTAACCGTCACCGAATGGTCTAAGAGCGCACGTCAGAAGATCTGTGGACGATCAACATTGAATGTGGGTCCCCGTGGTCACTCAGAGTGATCATCAATTTCTCGATGCATACTGGTGACCCTCTTTGGTTCGGTGGTATCGTTGTCTCACTTCGTTAGGAACGTGCAATTGTCGGAAAAGTTGAGTTACGAACTAAAGCCTCGAGAGAACATTTCTCGGGGCTTTATTTTTCACATTGTGAAATATTGGGTGGCTTGATTAATCAATGGCTTCCGCGAATTGGCTTGTGTAGAGGTCGAAGTAGAAACCTTTCTTGGCCATCAATTCGGCGTGAGTTCCCTGTTCAATAAGTTGACCCTTATCCATCACCAAGATCGTGTCAGCATCGCGAATCGTCGAAAGGCGGTGAGCAATCACGAAACTTGTCCGACCACTCCGTAGCTTCGCCATCGCCTGTTGAACGAGCACCTCTGTACGGGTATCAACCGAACTCGTAGCTTCATCGAGGATGAGAATCGCGGGGTCCGCCATGAATGCGCGCGCAATCGTCAAAAGTTGACGCTCGCCGTTAGAGA
>JANXZB010000038.1 GCA_025355765.1 Actinomycetes bacterium | reverse complement strand
CGTGCATTCGACTTGGCCCGCAGCGGGAAAAAGGTAATTCTGGTTCGCAGGGAGACAAGCCCCGATGATCTCGTTGGCATGGTTGCCTCTGAAGGTATTTTGACCAGCCGTGGCGGCAAGACTTCACATGCCGCCGTTGTTGCCCGCGGAATGGGAAAGACTGCGGTCTGTGGGACTGAGGGAATCTCCGTGGATGAGAGAGCCAACTTGTTTACAGCCGGAAGTTTGACGGTTTATGAAGGCGAGACAATCTCGATCGATGGATCAACGGGGGCCGTATACGCAGGCGTCGTTCCCGTCGTCGCTTCTCCTGTTACGTCATACCTTGAGGGTCGCTTAGCCGCATCGAGTGATTCTGCCTCGCCACTTGTTAAGGCCGTGGATCGGATTCTTACCTACGCCGATGAGATTCGCACTCTGCGCGTTCGTACAAATGCCGACACTCCAGAGGATGCTATCCGCGCGCGAATTCTTGGGGCAGAAGGTGTCGGACTCTGCCGAACCGAACACATGTTCCTTGGCCCGCGCCGGTCCTATGTCGAACGCTTGGTGTTGGCGGAAAACGAGGATGTGCAACGCGGTGTGATTGCCGAGATGGAACCGCTACAGCGGGCGGATTTCGTCGGCATCATGATGGCAATGTCGGGATTGCCAGTGACCGTACGTCTTCTGGATCCGCCACTCCACGAATTCCTGCCGCCACTTTCCGAACTCTCAGCCCAGATGGCCCGGGCCGAGGCCTTGGGTGAAGAGATTCCAGCCCGAGATCAAGCGATTTTTGCAGCCGTCAAACGTCACCACGAATCCAATCCGATGCTGGGGCTTCGCGGAGTACGTCTAGGAATACTTATTCCTGATCTTTACAAGATGCAGGTTCGCGCCCTAGTACATGCGTATTTGGAAGTTCGAAAACTTGGTCATAATCCAATGCCGGAGGTAATGATTCCTCTGGTTGCCACGCAGCGCGAACTCCTCTATCTGCGCGAAACGCTTGAGGAAGAGATTCGCAAGACTTTCGTTGGCACCGGTCAGACTCTGGATATTCCAATCGGAACAATGATTGAAACTCCACGTGCTGCAATTACCGCAGATCGCCTGGGTCACTATGCAGACTTCTTCTCCTTTGGTACCAATGATCTGACTCAATTAACGTGGGCATTCAGCCGTGATGATGTTGAGTCCTCGTTCCTTCCGCGTTATCTCGATCTTGAACTATTGCCATTTAGCCCCTTCGAGTCGCTGGATCAAGCTGGTGTCGGAATTCTCGTTCGGACTGCTACCGACCTAGCTCGTTCGCTTCGCCCAGATTTCAAATTAGGAATCTGCGGCGAACACGGGGGAGATCCTCGAAGCATCCACTTCTTCCATGATCTTGGATTGGATTATGTTTCCTGCTCGCCGTTTAGGGTTCCAGTTGCCAGGCTTGAATCTGGCCGTGCCAAGATATTGAAGAGCGCTACGGGATCAAGTAGTTCTTAAAATTCTGCACTTTTATTTCGATTTGATTTCACCAGGTCGTAGCCAAGGAAGGTTAGGGCTGCCCAGATGAAGGCGAACCCGGCGATTTTTGCCAGCGGCATGCTTTCATGGTTAACCAAGGTTCCGATGATAAACATGATCGTCGGGATGATGTACTGGAGTAAGCCAGTTATTGATAGTGGCAAGCGTGTGGCGGCGCCATTGAATAGCAGAAGCGGGACGACCGTAACGATCCCCGCAGATACCAGCAACATACTGAATCCCACACTGCTTCCAAACTGCGCTCGACCTTGACGCTCGATCCATATCAAATAGATGAGGAAAATAGGCATGGTGAGAGTGGTTTCTATAGAAAGGCCCTCTAGGGCCCCCAAATTCAGGGTTTTCTTGAGCAAGGTGTACGAGCCCCATGAAACGGCGATTACTAAGGCGGTCCATGGCACAGAGCCATACTCAATCGTCAGGACGAGCACACCCGAGGTTGCAAGGATCACGGCTACCCATTGGAAACGGCGCAATCGTTCGTGAAACATAAGTACACCGAATGCAATATTGACCAGCGGGGCGATGTAGTACCCAAGGGATGCTTCAACAATTCGGTCGACGCTAACGGCCCAGATGTACGTTCCCCAGTTGATGCCAAGTAATACTGAAGTTAGCAAAAGGACCCTCAAGATCTTTCGATTCCGAAAAATCGCAAGTGTCTTCATCAAATGCTTGCGGAATGTCAGCAGAATGACGCAGAACACCAATGACCAGATGCCACGATTGGCCAAGATTTCAAATGCGCTTGCTCGATGTAGATATTTCCAATACAAGGGGAGAAGCCCCCAGAGCGTATTGGCACTTACTCCGTAGATAAGGCCGGTCGTGTAGTGACTGCGGTTTTTAATTCAAGGTCACCGGTAATTCGTAAATTGAACAGCGAAGTCCCATTTGGCTTCTTTGATCATCGCAATCGCACTTTGCAGATCATCTCGGCTCTTACTAGTGACACGGAGTTCATCGCCTTGGATCTGAGTCTTAATTGTCTTGGGACCCTCATCTCTTAAAAACTTCGCGACCTTCTTCGCATTCTCTGTCGTAATGCCTTCTTTGAGCGGGCAGTTGATCTTGTAGATCTTGCCGCTTAATGCAGGCTCACTCGGGTCAATATGTTTTAACGAAACTCCACGTTTTACCAATTTGTCTTTGAGTACATCGAGGGCCGCTTTTGCGCGGTCATCGGTATTTGCTTCGATAAGTATCTTTTCGCCTTCGAGTTCTATTTTTGATCCGGTATTCTTAAAATCAAAACGTGTATCAATTTCGCGGATTGCTTGATTGACGGCGTTGTCTAACTCCATTCGATCGATCTTGGAGACAACGTCAAAACTGCTATCGGATGCCACTTGAGGATCCCCTCTCTACTCGTCGGTATATCTCAGATCGTTATCATTTCAGTTTAAGTGAGTTAATCTCACTCACATACTGAGATACCGATCAGTAACTCTGTTTGCTTGTAATGTACATCACGACACTTTTGGTTAAGCCTCACTTCGTGAGTAGGTAGATTATGCCCTTTCCCGCCGCTGATCGCTTAAGGAGAGTCAATGACGACATCAACGGCTACACATGAAAAATTGCTGCTCTGGGTAAATGAGGTTGCCGCCCTTACCCAACCCGATGATATCTATTGGTGTGACGGTAGTGAAGAGGAGTGGCAGGCAATCACTTCTGGTTTAGTCGAGGCCGGAACTTTTGTTCGCCTTGATAAGAAGCCCAACTCGTTCTGGTGCGCCTCTGATCCATCAGATGTCGCGCGCGTAGAAGACCGCACTTACATCTGCTCGAAGAATGAATCAGATGCGGGGCCAGCGAACAACTGGATGGATCCCACGCAGATGAAAGGGACCATGACCGACCTTTACCGCGGAAGCATGCGCGGGCGAACAATGTACGTCATTCCTTTCTGCATGGGTCTGATTGATTCGGCATATCCGATGTTTGGTGTGCAAATTACCGACAGCGCATATGTAGTCGCTTCGATGCGAATCATGACCCGAATCGGAAATGCGGCTCTGGGCGCTATGGGTAACGAGGGCAAATATGTTGCCGCTCTCCACTCGGTAGGCGCTCCACTTGTAGATGGCGCTGCCGATGTACCGTGGCCATGCAACCCAACAAAATACATCGTGCACTTCCCGGAAGATAATGCAATCTGGTCTTACGGCTCTGGTTACGGCGGAAATGCTCTCCTTGGAAAGAAGTGCTACTCGCTACGTATCGCCTCCGTGATTGGTCGCGATGAGGGATGGCTTGCCGAGCACATGCTCATTCTGAAGATCACACCTCCGCATGGAAATCCACATTTTATCGCCGCGGCTTTCCCATCAGCATGCGGTAAGACAAACCTGGCCATGTTGGAACCAACAATCCCTGGTTGGAAAGTGGAAGTTCTAGGCGATGACATTGCCTGGATGCGCTTTGGGCAAGATGGCCGCCTATATGCGATGAACCCAGAAGCGGGCTTCTTTGGCGTTGCACCTGGTACAGGTTGGGGAACTAATGCCAACGCGATGATGACCATCGAGCAAGGCAACTCAATCTTCACAAACGTTGCGCTGACAGATGATGGCGATGTCTGGTGGGAAGGTATGACTGACGTTCCTCCAGCCCACCTAACCGACTGGAAGTTGCGCGATTGGACTCCAGAAAGCCCGGAACCTTCCTCACATCCCAATGCTCGCTTCTGCACTCCAATTGAGCAATGTCCCATTGTTGCCCCCGAGTGGAATAGCCGCGAAGGTGTGCCAATTTCTGCCATCTTCTTTGGCGGCCGCCGCAAGACGACCGTGCCTCTCGTAGTTCAATCCAGAGATTGGGAGCACGGGGTTTTTCTTGGCGCCACACTTTCATCAGAGACGACAGCAGCTGCGGCCGGTCAGGTCGGCATTGTCCGCAGAGACCCCATGGCAATGCTTCCCTTCATTGGCTACCACATTGGGGATTACTTGCAGCACTGGTTAAAGCTCGGTCAGATTCACGATCAATCAAAGTTGCCGAAGATTTTCTACGTCAACTGGTTCCGCCGCGGTGCCGATGGAAAATTCCTATGGCCTGGCTACGGAGAGAACTCACGAGTGATCAAGTGGGCCATTGAGCAGATCGAAGGTGCAGATGGATCGGTTGAGACTCCAATAGGCCTCGCCCCTAAACCTGGCGCCTTGGATGTCGAAGGACTTGATGTCAGCGCTGACGATATTCAGACTGCCCTGCATGTCGATTTGAAAGAGTGGAAGCAAGAGATCCCGCTCATCGAAGAATGGTTTGCGAAAATCGGGGATAAGTTACCGAGGCAGCTAGTTTCGCAATTGGAGAAGTTAAAAGCCCGACTCTAATCACATAGCAAAAGTAAAAGGCCGAGCTCGGAGGGGGCTCGGCCTTTTACTTTTGCAAAATTACTTGACCAATTTCCAGTCTCTAGGACCGTCACACCAGTGCACAAACCAGATCCCACGGAAGGTCACAGTGCCGGTATTTCTAAACTTGTGAGGAATAGAAGAGTCAAAACCAATGGAATGGTTCTTGGAGAGAGTCAACATGAGGTCTCCAATCACAACTTCGACTTCTCCCTCTAATGCGTACGCGTATTCGTAGCCATGGTGGGTCGCAAGCGATCCAGCCTCTAGAGATTCGGTACCTGGTTCGTAGACGATTTCCATGAAATAAACGGTTTTTTCGGTGGTGGCGGCCAAACGCTCCCACTGAACTCCGGACTCTGTCGTGATGAGACTTCGGTTACCAGGGCTGACCGTTGAAATTCGAGCTTGTGAATCGTCCCAGACGGGATGGGGGTGGCCAATCTGGTCCCTATTGAAGATTTCTGGACTCGATTTCGAGCTGGTGGCAGCTCTGCGGTTCCATGTCGATTCGAAGAGGGCATCCAGCGGAACACCAAGGAGGGTGGCAAATCCATAGAGAGTGGCAATAGAGGGTTGGGACTTCCCATTTTCTATCTGTGAGACAAAAGAAGGGGAGACATCTAGTTGCCTGGCGACCTCACGCAATGAAAGATCCGCGCTCTGGCGAATCTCTTTCAGGCGTGGTCCGATGTGTTCAATGGAACCCTTCACAGACCCCCCTTTCTAAAGCAAAGCCTGAATCCCCCGCTCGCTAAATGGGGCAATATCCAGTGTTTACCTCCGCTGTACAGCAAGGCTTGAAATTGACCCTATTTACGCCTGTCACCCCCCTGACCGCTGGCCAGAGTTAACACCCCTTGAGAGAGAGGTTAGTGTCCCTCTTTCCCCTTTTGAGTCGGGAAGACGTTTGGATGTTGAGCCAGTTCAAGTCTTGTGCGGCGGATGTGCCCGAAGAGAATCCGCTCGGCATCCTCAACGTCATTTTTGAGAATGGCCGATAGCAGCAAATGGTGTTCGTAATGCGCTGGCTTGAAGCCGTCGCTGGCAAGCAATCTCGTATACGCCCGACGGTAGTGCTGGGTCGTGTTCCAGAGTCTGGCCACCATCTCACCCAATAACGAAGTTTCGGCGCCGGCGTAAGACAACAGATGAAATTCA
>JANXZB010000016.1 GCA_025355765.1 Actinomycetes bacterium | reverse complement strand
TGACCCTGCAAAGTGAGAACGGAATCTTGGGCATGGGTCCCTTCCCCTATGAAGGTGAAGAGGATGCCGACCTCATCAAAGCCGGAAAGCAGACGGTCACACTTTTGCCCGGGGCTGCAATCTTTGATTCGTCCATGTCCTTCAGCATGATCCGCGGCGGTCACGTGAAGGTCGCGATCCTTGGTGCGATGGAAGTTTCTGGAACTGGAGATCTCGCTAACTGGACCATCCCAGGCAAGATGGTTAAGGGCATGGGTGGCGCAATGGATCTGGTGGCCGGCACACCTCGTGTTGTCGTCTTGACCGAACACGTTGCCAAGGATGGCAAGCCAAAGATCGTCAATACATGCTCGCTGCCACTTACCGGTGTGAAGGTTGTTGACAGGATTATTTCCGACCTCGCTGTATTCGACATCACCGACAAAGGCCTCGTGCTGCGCCGTCGAGCGCCTGGAGTTACCGTCGAGGAACTTCGCGAGAAGACTGAACCTAACTTTTCGGTAGAAGAGTTCTAAAACTTCAGGTTTATCGCCTGAAAATCAGCGCATCTCCCTGGCCGCCGCCTCCGCACAGGGCTGCCACACCGTAACCGCTTCCCTTTTTCTTGAGTTGGTAGGCGACGTGCAGTGCAAGTCGAGCCCCCGACATTCCGAGTGGGTGGCCGACTGCAATGGCCCCACCGTGAATATTGACCGAGGCGAGATCCAGACCCAACGAGTTTGATGAAGCAATCCCCACTGCGGCGAATGCTTCGTTGATCTCGACGAAATCGAACTTGTCGAGGCCGATTCCCTCCTTCTTAGCTGCCAACTTGATCGCATTGGCTGGCTGTTCATGAAGGGAGGCATCAGGGCCGGCAACCATTCCCTGCGCACCTATTTCGCAGAGCCAATCAAGACCGAGTTCTATTGCCTTCTCTTTCAACATCACGACAACAGCCGCGCCGCCGTCGGAAATCTGCGAGGCCGAACCAGCGGTGATTGTTCCGCCCGATGAAAAGGCTGGCTTGAGTTTGGCAAGCCCCTCAAGCGTGGTGTCTGGACGGACACCTTCGTCACTGGAAAAGAGAGTGACATTTC
Source organism: Actinomycetes bacterium (assembly GCA_025355765.1). Lineage (GTDB taxonomy): Bacteria > Actinomycetota > Actinomycetes > Nanopelagicales > Nanopelagicaceae > QYPT01. The sequence goes on along the minus strand of JANXZB010000016.1, from coordinate 1,160 downwards.
CTTTGCGGTCCTTGAGCTCGACGGAAACGATCTCAGAATCGAAGACTCCTTCAGATTGCGCTTTTGCAGCGCGCTGATGTGATTGAAATGCGAACTCATCCTGGACTTCGCGAGTCATCGAGTATTTAGCATTGTTCTTATCTGTTGCATCGCCCATGCCTATCTGGTCGATTGCGCAGAAAAGCCCGTCAAACATCATCGAATCCTTTAAAGTGGCATCTCCCAATTTGAATCCAGTGCGAGAATTCATCAATAGGTGCGGCGCATTTGTCATCGACTCCATGCCGCCGGCAACAATCACCTCAAATTCACCCGCACGAATCAGTTGATCAGCGAGCGCAATGGCATTCAACCCGGAGAGACAAACTTTGTTAACGGTTATAGATGGAACGTCCATCGGCAATCCGCCTTTGACGCCGGCTTGCCTTGCCGGTCCCTGTCCAGCACCGGCTTGAAGAACTTGCCCCATGATCACGTACTGAACTTGGTCCGGAGCAACTCCCGATCGCTCGATGGCCGCCTTGATTGCCAACCCGCCTAAGTCGGTTCCGCTTAGGGCACTTAAGCTTCCATTGAAACGCCCGATCGGAGTACGCGCACCTGCCACAATTACTGAAGTTCTCATATTGCTTACATTAGTCAGAATTCAAACCTCGTCAAACGGCATCTTTTAGGGCGTGAGCCACAAGTAAGCAAAGATTCTAATCAGAACAGCTTGACTCGTATTTGATGCTTCCGAATTCGGGCAAGTTCAAATCCCGATTAGATCGAATCGTCTCGGAAAAAGGGATTGGCAAGTACTCGGTAACGAACTCAGCGCTAATCCCGCTGTCGCAATTCTCGCAAAATGGCCCGTCCATTCTGTAAGAAATGAGCGTGTTCTCTTTCAAAACCAGATATCCGTGGGCTATGCCCGGTGGAATGAGCAGGGACATGGGAGTCCTTGCGTCCATCTCCTGAATCTGAAGCACGCCAAAAGTTTCGGAATCTTCACGCATATCAAATAGAAAGTCGATAGTGGCGCCGTGAACGAGCGAAATCACCTTTGTTACGGCGTGCGGCGATCCTTGGAAATGCATCCCGCGGAAAACATTTGCATGTGATTCTGTAAAAAAGTGTTCGTAGGTGGTGAACGGAGTTGAGAACGTTCCTGTGCTTCC
>JANXZB010000005.1 GCA_025355765.1 Actinomycetes bacterium | reverse complement strand
TCGAGTTTGCGCGCACCTCTCATGTGCCTTGCAGAGGCTCGTTTTGGAATCATCTTCGGCGCCGTTGGCGCAGCCCGAGATAGTTTCGAGACTGCTTTGAATTACGCGTCGACACGCCTGCAATTTGATGGGCCGATCTCCCGCCATCAGTTGACGCAGGAAAAATTGGCACGGATGGCCACGAATCTAAATACTTCCATGTTGTTAGCGCTTCACCTTGGAAAACTCAAGGATGAGCACAAAATCGAGTCGCCACAGATCAGCATGGGCAAGTTCAATAACGTAAACACAGCACTTGAAATCGCCCGTGAGGCGCGAACAATCCTTGGTGCAGCAGGAATCACAACTGAGTATTCGATATTTCGTCACATGAACAATCTTGAATCAGTCCTGACTTACGAAGGAACACACGAAATTCATGCACTCACGATTGGTCAGGCACTTACTGGAATTTCGGCTTTTAGATAGCGGTAATTGCCTGCCCTACCCCATTTTTCCCATTAGTGGGAGACCTAGTATTATTTCCCACGATGACGGGTATAATGGGAGGCATGAGTGACTCATCCGATCCCCACAAGACTTCCTACTCTGTACGGCTTGATGGTCGGCGTCGCCCTACGCTTCCCTCTGCGCTATTAGAGGAGGCGGGCATCATGGTCGGTTCTCAAGAGCTTGTCGCTCACGTGGATGGGCCAGGGCGAGTGGTACTTGAAGATCCAACTGCGTTACTCGGGGCATTGCAAAAGACCGTCGCGGCGCACAAACGCGAACGGCATATTCGAGGCTCACTGGTTGATCGTCTTCTTGAAGACCGTCGCGATGACAAAAGTTTGAACTAGTGCGTGGCGAGCAAACCAACTCTTCCTCCGGGCAAGATCCTTGTAGATGCCTCGCTTCTGATCGGCATCATTGATAGCGATCCGCATGCGTGTTCATTTATTCCCATTTTGTCGAGATGCATTGCGACATCCATCAACTTCGGGGAGACACTTTACAAGTTGGAGCACCTATTAGGCGCAGACCCCCAAAAAGTCGAGAGCGCCCTCATCGGACTGGGACTACAGATCGATTCGTTTGGTCGCTCTGCTGCCCGCCATTTTAACAAACTCAAAAATATCGATGAGTTGAGTCGCAATGGCCAGTTGATAGCTGGAGTCGCAAAGGGCTCAGTCAAAAGCTTGTCCATGGCAGATCTAGCATGTCTATCCTATGGACTTGAGGCGAATTTGCCGATTCTTACAGGTGATAAGCATTGGTGCACTCTAGGTCAATATGGTTTCAAAGGAGCCGTCTTTGATTTTCGAAGTCCAGCCACAACATTCTGAGCGACCACGCCGTTTAATCGTCAATCCCTAATGAAGGTGGCCCGTAGCGATACCCCACTGGAGTCTCTGAGAGCTTGATCGGATTTGCGATCGTCTTACTCGTAGTTCCGTCGCGGGAATCCTTGATCGTCACAATTGGATCGAGCTCGAGTCTTTCGGCTAACTCAATAGCTTGCTCGATGTTGTTGATTGGCCCGGCGGGCACGCCAACCTTGTTGAGGACAGCAACCCATTCATCTGCGCCCTTAGTATGCAATATTGCAGTCATCAGGAGGTTGAGCTCTTTGCGATGCAGAACTCGATCGGAATTGGTAGAGAATCGGGAATCGGTTGCAAATGGAGCATTCAAGGCGGCACACATTTTTGCGAACTGACCATCATTGCCCACGGCAATAACTATTTGCTTGTCTCTGGTCTTGTAAGCCTCGTAGGGCGCAATGCTTGGGTGGGCGTTGCCCATGGATTTCGGAATGACGCCAGCACCTGCGTATGCACCGCTCTGATTGACCATGCCAGAGAGGATGGAACTTAGCAGGTTGATTTCAACCTTCTGTCCATGTCCGGTTTCATTTCGAGAAACGATTGCGGCGGTGATTCCTAAGGCCGCGTGAAGACCTGCGACGACATCAACGAGGGCTACGCCAACCTTTGTCGGATGTTCGGAGTCTGGTCCCGTGATGCTCATAAGCCCGCTCATAGCCTGCACTAATAAGTCATAGCCAGGAAGTTGCTTGCCTTCTTCGCTGGCTCCAAAACCTGAAATTGAGCAATAAATAAGGCGTGGAAACTCATCTTTTATTCGCTCATACCCGAGGCCGAACTTCTCCATCACTCCAACGCCGAAATTCTCAACAAGGACGTCAGATTCAGAAATGATTGTCAGGGCCTTTGCCCGACCAGCACCGGTGGCGAGATCAGCCGTAACTCCTTCTTTGTTTCGATTGACCGAGGCAAAGTATGTGGAGCGTCCTTGCGCATCAAAAGGCGGACCCCAAGAACGGGTGTCATCGCCAAGGCCGGGGCGCTCGATCTTGATGACATGTGCACCCATATCCCCCAGCAACATGGTTGCGTAAGGGCCAGCAAGCACGCGCGAGAAATCAGCAATCCTTACACCACGAAGCGCGCCCACCTCCTAAATCTAGCAATGATTGCTAGAGAGAGGCGAGCGCGCCCACGCGGATTCTTGGTTAGTTATCTATCTTTTTGAAGCGCGTGCTGCTCATGCTTTCCGGGTTGAGCAATCATGTAGACGATCAGACCGACGACTCCGATGAACACCATGACAACCAGAGTTACCCAGTCGAGATTGAAAAGTGCACCGCGCGGACTTGCAAGCCCTGTCGGAATGATGATGTTCACCAGCATCACGGCCAAGTAAACGAGGGCGATGACGTTGATAATCATTCCCTTAGCGCCCAAGGTGAAGTGACCAGCTGGTACCCAACCACGCGTCCGCGCAACCAGTGCACCGATGACGGTGAGGAGGAAGGAGAGATAGATACCACTGACTCCGAAGGAGACAAGGGATACCAACGCCGACACATTTGCTGGGTAGGTGAAGAAGCCGATCTTGATGTCCTTAGAAGGCGTGATGTTGACCATTAGTGTGAAGATCAAAGGCACTATTGCACCAAGAAGAAGGGCATTTACTGGGGTCTTGAATCGTGGGGAGACCTTAGAGATCGACTTGTAAGCAGGGGTTGCTCCGTCACGGGCGTATGAAAAGAGCATTCTCGAACTTGCACCGAGGATGGAGGAACCGCACGAGAAGAAGGCGAAGATAACTGCCAGGAGCAAGATATCTCGCAGCCATGTCATGTGGACTGCATTGCCCAGGATGTATGGAATGCCGCCTGCGAAGGATGTTGCCTTGGCATACCCTGCTGGATCCTTAGGTGTTGAAAGCAGAAGTGCTGCAACGAGAATGAATGATGTGAGGCCACCGATAAGGAGCGCATTTCGCATCGCCTTGGGAACTTCCTTGGAGGCTCCCTTGGTCTCTTCTGCAACGTCGCCGGCTGATTCAAAGCCGTAGAAGATGAAGACGTGGGCCAGCACCGCAATCAACGCGGCTGCCGTCCACCAATGCCCCCCGAAGCCGACACCTAGCGAGTTGGTCTTGATGTTCTCTGCACCTTGTGTAGTGAACAAGAAACCGAAGCCGTGGTTGAAGCCAGCCGCGGCCAGAATCAATGCGATGCCGATGGTTCCGAAGATCTCGACGTAGGAACCGATGCTTGCGACGCGACCCATCATCTTGGCACCCGTGATGTTCAAGAATGTCTGGATGATAAGGAGGGCGATAGTGATCCACATGATGGTCATGTGCTTGGAAGGATCAAGACTGAGTTTGAACCATTGGTTCAGAATGTCGGTGATGTACGGGACCACACCGGTATCAACGGCTGCGATGGTGACAAGCAGGGCCATCATGTAGAACCAGCCGACCCACCAGCCATACCTGCGGCCAATGGTGTTTTTCGAATATTGATACAGGGCGCCAGAGATTGGGTAGTGGCTGCCGAGTTCGCCGAATATCAAGGCGACAAAATACATGCCGATAACTGGGATGAACATCAGCCAGATGTAGCGAGGCCCGCCTGCGCCGGCACCGAGTACAAAGAGAGAGTAGATGCCGACCATCGGAGATAGATAGGTGAAGGCAACACTGAAACTGTGGAACGGGCTAAGTACGCGCGAGAGCTCCTGTTTGTAACCGAGGGCTCCTAAACGCTGCTCTTCCAGAGCATTTGAGTCTTTGTTATCAGACACTTGGGTTTCCTTTCAACGCTGAATGAGGTCGCGGAACCCCTCAATCATCCGCTGGATCTGGGAGAAAATTGTGAACTGACACACATTTGCGCTGGAAAATCTTTGAGCGCTCTTACATCTTTCTTAAGCAGTCAAGGACCCCAAAGGAGAAATAGATAAGGCCGAGCGAGACCAGACCGACCGCGTACTCGATAAGTGTGTACGTTCGAGTCGCCGCCTGGGGCTGCATCATGTGGGTCTGGTCGGCGAAGAC
>JANXZB010000136.1 GCA_025355765.1 Actinomycetes bacterium | reverse complement strand
CCTAGCAAGCGTCTTCCTGATTCTCGATTTCGATCAGATCCAGAAGGGCGTTGCAGCTGGTTTGCCAGAGGCAGAGTCATGGCGCGCAGCATTCGGCCTGATGGTTACCTTGGTCTGGCTCTACATGGAAGTTTTGCGACTGCTTTCAATACTTCGCAATAACTAACAATTACTAATAGAAATCCCCCGTCGGTGTTGTGCACCGGCGGGGGATTTCTCTTTTTGGTGGGCACGCACTTCATTTAAATTCCTCCCATGTTCGCACTCAAAATTATTCTGTGTACCGCTCTCATCACATCCTCTGGAATTGCTGCGGCTAACGCTTCGAATAAGGCTCCGGCCCCCTCCTTAAAAACTCACGCTGAGGTATCAGTAAGGGCAAAAGTAGTCACTGTCAGTAGCGAGAAGAGACAGTTGGTATTCAAGCCAACACATTTTTGCTCTACGTTGCAAGGGGTTTCTTATGGAGCTGCACTCGTAGGACTCCAATCGGTGCTGATTGTGCTACCTTCATTTGCAAGTGGAGTGGGCGCTCCTGTGGCAGCTATCGCGACAGGAATAGGCACTTTCTCTTCGGGAGTTGGCTTCGTTGCCATGGTGGCTCATGATGTGGTTTGCAAATGAGAGAGGATGATCGCATGAAACTTAAGTATCCGGTGAAGAAATACATACTGCCATGGTCTCTTTTTGCTATAAACATTTTTACTCTCATCCGGCTCGGAAATCACGCGTTTCTTGCAATGGCTCTGTTTTCGACTCTCGTCCTCTATGGAGTGTTGAAGTTAGCCACGAAGCAAATTGAGAAGAAAGATGCCGAGATACAGACTTTGAAAAATTCGATATTACGCAATAACTAACAATTCATAAAGAAATCCCTGGCCGGTCATCGACAGGGGATTTCTTTATGTGCGCATCTAGGTTATGAAATGAGAACAGCCGATGCGCCTAGAGTTACTGAATCTTGCGAAAGGATGCGACCGTTCACCGTTGAACTTGCACCTACCGTGGTACCAGCCGTCACGAGGAAGTTACCTGAGATATTTGTGCTTGCACCCAGGGTCATACCAGCGCCAACTACCCAGTAAATGTTTGATGCCTTGGCACCATTTTGTAGGAAGACGGTGATTGCCGCAGATGTGTTAAACGCCGTGGGAGCCACAAAGACGAAGGTTGCATTGGCATCGCCTCTTGCATCAAGGATCAAGTTCTGATCAACCGACATTGCTGCTCCACCTGGAGTTGTGTATACGCCAGGGTAGATCGTTGCATTATCTGCAAGTGAGAGATTGGCGCTGACCACGGTTGGAGTCAGAAGGCTGACTGAAGCTATGGCATTTTGGAGATCGGTCTGAGCCAGAGTTGGTTCACCCGTTCCATTCTGAAATTCTGTGGCGCCAGAGGCAATGATAGAACTGACCGTTCCGACATCGGAGACTCCTGGTGAGATACCAACAACCTTGGTTCCTGTCCCGGAAATGATGGTCGTTGCCCCATTGGTGATGGCGGTGTGGGCCAGCAAGATGTAATTGGCGCTGGTACCCAGGTCTATAAGGGGTTGGAATGTACTTGCCTGAGAAGATGTGGCGCTAATGCCAGGAACGACTAGCCCAAGCAGAGCGATAACGCTCAGGATTCTCTTTGACTTAATCGCACGATTCACGGATTGCGCTTTCTGACTTTCCATTTCCAACCTCCGAATGAAATGTAAAACAAATGTGTTTTACATAGGCATACTCTTGGAGGTTTCCGTGAGCAGTTGTGGCTCTTCTCTGTGCGTAACCGATGGGAATCTGAGGCAATTAAGAAGAAGCAGACTTTGATTAATCCTGCTCGATCACAACCAGATGTGACCTGCGGGTCTCGGGCAAACGATAAGCGAGCAATACTGCAACGGAGAAGACGGCAGTACTTGCCATAAACGCCGTTCTAAACGAGAAGGCGTCCGATAAATAGCCCACCGCAATAGGTCCAACGATCATGCCCGCATCCCCTGCCATCTGCCATAGTGCAATGACTTGCCCGCTCTTGCCGCGA